>DASXJB010000092.1:0-17577 GCA_036497645.1 Xanthobacteraceae bacterium | reverse complement strand
AGAAGCTCGACCGAGCCCATTTCGCGCAAATACATGCGCACCGGATCGTCGGTGCGCTCGGCGGGCTCGCGGGTTTCGGATTTGGCCGGCGTCTTGGGCGCGACCTCGACGAGATCGCCGCCTTCGCTCTCCTCTTCTTCGGCCTCTTCCACCTCCTCGCTTTCGGCTTCCTCGGTCTCGACGACGTTGATGCCCATTTCATTCATCATCGCCAGCACGTCCTCGATCTTCTCGGAGGTGACCTCCTCGGACGGCATGACCGCATTGAGCTGTTCATAGGTGACGTAGCCGCGCTTCTTGGCCTGCTTGATCATCTTCTTGACGGCGGCATCGGAGAGATCGAGCACAGGCAGCGGCGCATCCGGCGTTTCGGCGGCTTCCTTTTCCGGAGCTTCGGATTCCTTCTGCGGGGTTGCCATCCCCGGTCGGACGACATTGGATTTGGCTGCGACGGTCTTGGTGGCCGCGCTTTTGGTTGCCATGCTCTCTATCTCCACCTGCGCGCCTGCACGGGCCGCCACTTTTTAGTCCCATACCCTATGGCAAGTGACTCGCTTGCCACGGGCGCGGATTGCTGGGACCGGGCGAAGCCCTTTCCCTGGTTATTATTGGGCCGCCAAGCGCCCCCAAAGCGGGTGGACAGCCAAATGGCAGCGTGGGGCACGGGTTTTACCGGCCTCCGCTACCCGAATCGAGGTCAAATTTGTCGAAACTGCGTTAAGCTCCGACTAACTATGACATTCCCGGTGGGGGTCGACCTCTCCTAACCCCACGCCAGGACCGCACGCCAAGCCGGCCGCGGCCCACTGCAGCGGTCACCCGCGCCCCAGTTACAATGACCTGACTGGCCGGCCCGAAGAGGTCCCAAAGCCCTCAATCAGAGCTTCGGTTCCCTCGAGCGAAGCCAGTCTGGCCTTGACGTCGCACAACCGGGCGTAATTTGCCTCGGTATTGTCCTGGCCGAGCGCTGTTTCCGCGTCCTTAAGTTCCCTAGTTAGGGAATGCCATTGCCGATGCAAGGCAATCAGCTGCTTCCACGTCAGTAAAACATCGGCTGCTGCGGCTTGCGGCCGCGCACCCCAAACCGAAGGGGTGGTGATGGTGCGCTCGATGCGCTTGAGCGAATCGGCAAACCCGCGTCGCGTGAGCTCGCCGGCGAGCGCCGCTCGTTCGGCCTCGGCGCCGGACTCACCGGACTCTTTGGCGAAGTCTTCGGCAAAATGATGGGCAAAGACGTCGATCAGGGCGCCTTTGAGCTTTTGCGTATCGGCATGACGGAACTCCGCAGCAGCGAGTTCCTCGAGATGCTCGTGCAAGAGCCACGGGTGATTGATCGCCACCTCGAGAATCAGCGCTTCGCGGCGGGGGATCGCGACGCGGTGGCCGCGATGAACCGGACTTGATGCGAGCTGCGGGCTCGCGGCGACATAGGCCTCCTCGAAGGAACCGGGCGGACGTGACGGAACGGGACCGCGTCGCCACCCTTTGTCGAAGCGCCCGCCGAATGACTGCGCGCCGAACATACGCTCTAAACTACTGCCCGGCGCACCGATGGCTTTGGTTGCGAAGTTTTGCGGCGCAAACATCTGGCGCAGCCGACCAGCAAAGTCTTGCTTGTAGTAGCGGCGCACTGTTTCGTCGGCGACCGTCGCGATGATCTGGGCAACGCGCGCTTCAAGCGCCGCGCGGCGTTCCGGCGTGTCGAATGGGCCCGCCTCGCTCTCGCGTGCCCATAGCTCGTGCGCTAGCGGCCGCGCCACCGCCAGCACGTCCTCGATCGCCGCCCGCCCCCCGGAGCGCGCGAGATCGTCGGGATCCTGGCCATCCGGCAGGCCTGCGAATTTCAAGCTCTTGCCCGGTTTGAGCAGCGGCAGCGCAAGATCGACCGCGCGATAAGCAGCGCGCCGCCCCGCCTCGTCGCCGTCGAAACAGAGAATCGGCTCGTTGGCCATGCGCCACATTAAAGCCAGCTGTTCGGCGGTGAGCGCGGTGCCGAGCGGCGCCACGGTCGCCTCGAACCCGGCGGTGACCATAGCAATGACGTCGATATAGCCTTCCACCGCGATGACCACCGCGCCCTCATGCGCAGCCTTGCGGGCGCCGGCGATATTGTAAAGCGTCGCGCCTTTGTGAAAGAGCGGCGTCTCCGGCGAATTGAGGTACTTGGCCGAGACATCTTTATCGAGCGCGCGGCCGCCAAAAGCGATGACGCGCCCGCGCCAATCGGTGATCGGAAACATCACGCGATCGCGGAAGCGGTCATAGGGCACTGCGATGTCCTCGCCGCTGACCAACAATCCGGCTTCGATCATGTCCTCGACCGGGATCTTCGCCGCGCCGAGATGCTCCTTGAGCGCGTATTGCTCGGCAATCGCATAACCGAGCCGGAATTTGAGCTGGGTTGGCGCGTGAATGCCGCGATCAAGGAGATAGCCGCGGCCGCGGGCACCGGCGCGCGAAGCAAGCGTTGACTCGAAGAATTTGGCCGCCAGTTCGACGACATCGTGCAAGCTCTTGCGGCGTTCCTCCTGTGCCTGCGCCTCGCGCGTCATCACCGGCAGCGGGACGCCGGCCTGCTGCGCCAGCCGCTCGACCGCTTCCGGAAAGCTCACGCCTTCGGTGAGCATGAGAAAATCGAAAATGTTGCCGTTCTTGCCGGAGGAGAAGTCAAACCACATCGCCTTCTGGTCATTGACGAAGAACGACGGGGTTTTTTCCTTGTTGAATGGCGACAACCCCTTCCATTCGCGGCCAGCCTTGCGCAATCTCACACGCCGGCCGACGACCTCCGACACCGGAAGCCGCGCCCGCAGCTCGTCAAGAAATTGCGGCGTAAATCGCATGCTGATTCGCGAATGTTAGCGCGGCGGCGGCGCGAAGCTAGGTGGCGCGATTGCCGCATCGTCAACGCCGCGCCTTGTCCCGGTTATCCACAGGCGAGGAGCGGGTCACTCCGCGCCCATCCCGGCGGCTTTGACCACCTGTTCCGCCACTTTTCGGTCCTCGGCGATCTCGGCGGCGAAGACATCGGGCGTATTGGTGCCGCCGACCAGGCTGCGGTCCTTGAGCTGTTTCTGCGCGAAGTCGGGGTCGGCGACGATTGCGGCAACTTCCTTGGCGAGCCGGTCGACGATCGGCCGCGGCGTGCCGGCCGGCGCAAACAGGCCGTACCAGCCGCGCGACGGCGGGCCGTCATAGCCGGTCTCTTTGAGCGTCGGCGTTTTCGGAAAATTCGGCGAGTGGATGTTGTTGAGCATCACCAGCGGCGTCATGGTGCCGGCCCTGATCTGGCCGATGACATTGCCCTCGCCGATCAGGCCGATCGGGGTGAAGCCCGAAAGGATGGCATTGACCGCCTCGCCGCCGCCCTTGAACGGCACCCGTACCCAGTCGGCGCCGCGTTCCTTTTTCAGCGTTTCCATGTAGAGCACCATCGGCGCGCCCGGCGTCTGATAAGACAAAGTCCCGGACCGTTCCTTTGAGCGCGCGATCAGCTCGTCGACGGTTTTCACTTTCAGATCCGCATTGACCACCATGACGTGGATCAGATCGAACAATTTGGTGATTGGCTGCAGACCGTGCTCCGGATCGAACGGCAGGTCCTTGATCAGGAACTGGTTGTAGATGATCGGATCGGCATTGATGATGCAGATGGTGTAGCCGTCCGGCGCAGAATCCTGGCAGGCCCTGGCGCCGACATTCTGCATGCCGCCGGGACGATTTTCGACCACTATCGGATGGCCGAGCCGTTCGCGTAGCTTCTCGCCAAGCGCGCGCATGAAGACGTCGCTGATCCCGCCAGGGCTCGCTGTGGTGAGCGTGCGGATAGGCCGCGTCGGCCAATCTTGGGCGCTGGCCGATAAAGTCGCGACTAAGAGCAAGAGAACGGTTGCAATCGAGCGCAGATAAAAGCGAGACACGAGATTCTCCTGCGGATAAATTATGCCATGACCGACTGCGTGATGCTGTCACGAAGCGCCGCTCTGGCCTTGCCGTAGCGCTCCGATAATGCGGCCTTGATCGATTCCGGGGCACGATCCGGATGACCCGAATCGAATGGCGGCGCCGGATCGTATTCGATGCCGAGCTGAATGGTGCGGGCGGTGGTCTCGCAGGCAATTTCCGCAACCACGCTCAGGCCGAAATCCACGCCTGCAGTGACGCCGCCCGCGGTGATCAGATTACCGTCCCGCACGATCCTTGCTTTCTCGTATTTCGCCCCGAGGAGAGGCAACAATTCGGTGTAAGCCCAATGCGTGGTCGCTCGCCGGCCCTGCAGCAATCCGGCAACGCCAAGCACGAATGCGCCGGTACAAACCGAGGTGATGTATTTCGCGCTGGCCGCCTGCCGGCGGACGAATTCGACGGTCGCGCGATCGCCGATCGCGCCGATGACGCCTTTGACGCCGCCGGGAACGCAGATCAGGTCGAACGGCGGGCAATTCGCAAAGCTATGGGTCGGCAACAGGCTCAACCCGCAATCGCTCGGTACCGGGCTTTCCGATTTCGCCGCCACAACGGTCCTCGACTGCGGCAAGCGGGCCAGCACCTGCAGCGGTCCCGTGAGGTCGAGCTGCGTCAGGTCGGGGAAGAGGACAAAGCCGACGGTAAAACTGGACATGTTCATTTCCGTGGCGCCGCCGCGGCGCAGGTTGAAACAAAATCTCGTCAGCCGCCCAATAGCTTTTTCATTTGGAGCTTTTCATTTGGGCTAACCGCCCAACAGTTTCTTTACACGGGCGCCGGCCTTGCCAAAGTCCATCTGCCCGGCAAAGCGCTGCTTCAGCGCCGCCATGGTGCGCCCCATATCTTTGAGCGTCGCTGCTTCCAACTCTTTGATCAACGTCGAAATCGCGTGCGCAGCTTCGATATCGGACATCTGCTTGGGCAGGTAAGCGGAAATGATATCGATCTCCTCGCGTTCTTGGGCCGCGAGTTCGCTGCGTCCGGCTTTTTCATAAAGTTCGAGTGCTTCGTGCCGCTGCTTCACCATTTTCTGCATCACGTCGACGATTTCGGCATCATTGAGCGTGGTGCGTTCGGCGCCGCGGGTTTCCCGCTCCAGGATCGCGGCATTGATGAGGCGAAGCGTCGAGACCCGCCGCGCCTCACCGGATTTCATGGCCTCTTTTAGAGCGCTGTTGATGTCGTCGCGTAGCACGTCGATCCTCGCTTGATTGGAAGCTTCCTGGTCGGCACGCGTTCCTTGCTCTCGTTCCTCGCTTCACGCAATGGGTTCGGGTGTCGGATCCGGGAGCGACCGCGGCGCCGCCGGTTCGCGCCTTCCGCATAATATGGTGGCCAAAACCGGACCCTGGTTGCGTCCAGACATGTAATACGCAACTAAGAGGCCATGAACCGCACCACGAGCCGCAAGCCGCAGGCCCGCTCTCTTGGCAACGACGGCGGGGCGCAGCGGGATCTTGGCGGGTGGGACGACGCCAGGCCGACGGCGCTCCTCATCCTGGCCGACGGCACCGTGCTCGAAGGGCAGGGCTTCGGCGCCACCGGGCACGCAGTTGGCGAGGTCTGCTTCAACACCGCGATGACCGGTTATCAGGAGATCCTCACCGATCCCTCCTATGCTGGGCAGATCATCACCTTCACGTTCCCCCATATCGGCAATGTCGGCACCAATGACGAGGACATCGAAACGGTCAACCTCGCAGCGACGCCCGGCGCGCGCGGCGTCGTGCTGCACTCGCCCATCACCGCACCGTCGAATTACCGCGCGACGCGCCATCTCGATCAATGGCTCAAGAGCCGCGGCGTGATCGGGCTTGCCGGTATCGACACCCGCGCGCTGACAGCGCTGATCCGGCAAAAAGGCATGCCCAATGCGGTCATTGCCCATGAACCGTCCGGTCGTTTCGATCGCGACGCCCTTCACCGCGAGGCCAAGGCGTGGCCAGGACTTGTCGGCATGGATCTCGTGCCGATGGTCACCACCGGGCAGCGCTTCACCTGGGATGAGACGCCGTGGCTTTGGGGGGAAGGTTATGGCCGGCAGGCGCAGCCGGAATTTCACGTCGTCGCCATCGATTACGGGATCAAGCGCAATATCCTTCGCCAGCTCGCCGGCAACGCCTGCAAAGTCACCGTGGTGCCGGCCACTACCGCCGCGGCCGATATTCTGGCGCTCAAGCCCGATGGTATTTTTCTCTCCAACGGGCCGGGCGACCCGGCCGCGACCGGCCAATATGCGGTGCCGGTCATTCGCACTTTGATCGAGAAAAAGCCGGTATTCGGGATTTGCCTCGGTCATCAGATGCTGGCGCTCGCGGTCGGCGCCAAGACGATGAAAATGCATCAAGGCCATCACGGCGCGAACCATCCGGTGAAGGACCTCACCACCGGCAAAGTCGAGATCACCTCGATGAATCATGGCTTCGCCGTCGATCGCGCAACGCTACCCGCGCATGCCGTCGAGACGCATGTTTCGCTGTTCGACGGTTCCAATTGCGGGCTGGCACTCAAAGACCGGCCGGTCTTCTCGGTGCAATATCATCCGGAAGCCTCCCCCGGACCGCGCGACAGCCACTTCCTGTTCCACCGTTTCATCGCAATGATGCGCGAGGCCAAGCGCTGATCGCGGCCGGCCAGGTTGTCTCGCAGGCATATTCGTTGGATGGCGAAGCTGGATCGGGCGATCGGCCTTCCCTCCCCGTCGAATCTGTCCTAAGACGCTCTCGCGCGGGGCCGAGCCCCGGCGCTCAGCCCGAGGACGCGCATAAAGCGCGCCCTTTTTTTGTGCGCAAAACGCAGAGGCGATGCCTAAACGCACCGACATATCCTCGATCCTGATCATCGGCGCCGGCCCGATCGTGATCGGCCAGGCCTGCGAGTTCGACTATTCCGGCACGCAAGCCTGCAAGGCGCTCAAAGCCGAGGGCTATCGCGTCGTCTTGGTCAATTCCAATCCGGCCACCATCATGACCGATCCGGATCTCGCCGACGCGACCTATATTGAGCCGATCACGCCGGAGATCGTCGCCAAGATCATCGCCAAAGAACGCGACGTGCTCCCCGGCGGATTCGCGCTGCTGCCAACGATGGGCGGGCAAACCGCGCTTAACACCGCGCTGTCGCTGCGCCGCATGGGCGTGCTCGACAAATACGATGTCACCATGATCGGCGCGACCGCGGCCGCGATCGACAAGGCAGAAGACCGCAAGCTGTTCCGCGAGGCCGTGACGAAGATCGGGCTGTCGACGCCGCGCTCGCATCAGGTCAAGACGCTCGTCGCCGCACTGCAAGCGCTCGACGATATCGGGCTGCCGGCGATCATTCGGCCGTCGTTTACGCTCGGCGGCACCGGCGGCGGCATCGCCTATAACAAGGAGGAATTCATCGAAATCGTCGAGCGCGGGCTCGACGCCTCGCCGACCAGCGAAGTGCTGATCGAAGAATCGGTACTCGGCTGGAAAGAGTTCGAGATGGAGGTGGTGCGCGACAAGAACGACAATTGCATCATCGTTTGTTCGATCGAGAACCTCGATCCGATGGGCGTGCATACCGGCGATTCCATCACCATCGCGCCGGCGCTGACCCTCACCGACAAGGAATACCAGATCATGCGCGACGCCTCGATCGCGGTGTTGCGCGAGATCGGGGTGGAGACCGGCGGCTCGAACGTCCAATTTGCGGTCAATCCCGCCGACGGAAGGCTTGTGGTCATCGAGATGAACCCGCGCGTGTCGCGCTCGTCGGCGCTCGCCTCAAAGGCCACCGGTTTCCCCATTGCCAAGGTCGCGGCCAAGCTCGCCGTCGGCTACACGCTCGATGAGATCGCCAACGATATTACCGGCGGCGCCACGCCGGCATCCTTCGAGCCGACGATCGATTACATCGTCACCAAAGTGCCGCGCTTTGCGTTTGAGAAATTTCCCGGCGCCGAGCCGGTGCTCACCACCTCGATGAAATCGGTCGGCGAGGCGATGGCGATCGGCCGCACCTTCGCCGAAAGCTTGCAGAAAGCGCTGCGCTCGCTGGAAACCGGCTTGACCGGCTTAGATGAGATCGCGATCCCCGGGCTGGGCCAGGGCGACGACAAGAATGCAATTCGCGCCGCGCTCGGCACGCCCTCTCCGGACGGAATTCTCAAAGTGGCACAAGCGATGCGGCTCGGCATGAGCGATGCCGAAATTCATACCGCGTGCCGGGTCGATCCGTGGTTTCTCGCGCAAATCCGCGCCATCGTGGACATGGAGGCGCAGATCCGCGCCAAGGGTTTGCCGGGGACGGCAACGGCATTGCGCCGCCTCAAGGCGATGGGATTTTCCGATGCGCGGCTTGGCCGTCTGACCGGCACAAGCGTCGAGGACGTCGCGCGGCGCCGGCGCGAACTCGCGGTGCGGCCAATCTTCAAGCGCATCGACACTTGCGCGGCGGAATTCGCCTCGCCGACTGCCTATATGTATTCGACCTACGAAACTCCGTTTGCCGGCCGCGCCATCGACGAGGCGGCGCCGACGGACAAGAAAAAAGTGATCATCCTTGGCGGCGGCCCCAACCGTATCGGGCAAGGCATCGAATTCGATTATTGCTGCTGCCACGCCTGCTTCGCGCTCAAGGATGCAGGCTACGAAACCATCATGATCAACTGCAATCCAGAGACGGTGTCGACCGATTACGACACCTCTGACCGGCTCTATTTCGAGCCGCTGACCGCCGAGGACGTCATCGAAATCATCGACAGCGAGCGCGCTAACGGCACGCTGCACGGTGTCATCGTGCAGTTCGGCGGTCAGACCCCGCTCAAGCTCGCCGAAGCGCTGGAACAGGCGCAGGTGCCGATCCTCGGCACTTCGCCCGACGCGATCGATCTCGCCGAAGACCGTGATCGTTTCAAACGGCTCCTTGACCGGCTCAAGCTGCGCCAACCGCGCAGCGGCATCGCCACCAGTCCCGAGCAAGCGCGCGCGATCGCCGAATCGATCGGCTATCCGATCGTGATCCGTCCTTCATACGTGCTCGGCGGCCGGGCCATGGAGATCGTTCACGATGCGCATCAGCTCGACCGCTATGTTGCGCGGCTTGCCGCCGATCTCGATCGTCCCTCCGAAATCGCCGTTTCCGACAAGCGGCCGCTGCTCATCGACAGCTATCTTACCGACGCAGTGGAGGTCGATGTCGATTGCCTCTCCGACGGCAAGGACAGCTACATCGCCGGCATCATGGAGCACATCGAGGAGGCCGGGATTCATTCGGGCGATTCGGCGTGCTCGCTGCCGCCGCACAATCTATCGGCCGAAGCAATCGCCGAGTTGTCCCGCCAGACACGCGCGCTTGCGCTCGCACTCAAAGTCGGCGGCCTGATGAATGCGCAATATGCGATCAAGGACGGTGATATTTACGTGCTCGAAGTCAATCCGCGCGCCTCGCGCACGGTGCCCTTCGTCGCCAAAGTGAGTGGCATACCGGCGGCCAAGATCGCCGCCCGCATCATGGCCGGGGAATCCTTGGCGAGCTTTCATCTCAAGCCGCAAGAGTTCGACCCCGGCCGCGCCCACCATGTCGGCGTGAAGGAGGCGGTGTTTCCGTTCGCGCGCTTCGGCGACAAGGTCGACACCGTACTCGGCCCGGAAATGAAATCGACCGGCGAGGTGATGGGGATCGACCGCGACTACAATGTCGCCTTCGCCAAGAGCCAGCTCGGCGGCGGCGCGCGGCTGCCGAAATCCGGCACCGTTTTCGTTTCCGTCAAGGATGCCGACAAGCCGCGCATTCTTGAAGCGACGCGGCTGCTTGCCGGATTAGGCTTCCGGGTGATGGCGACCTCTGGAACCCAGCGTTATCTTGCCGAACACGGCGTCGCCGCGGTCAAGATCAACAAAGTCGCCGAAGGCCGACCGCATATCGTTGACGCCATTAAAAACGGCGAGGTTCAGGTCGTCTTTAACACCACCGAAGGAGCGACCGCGCTGGCCGATAGCCGTTCGCTACGCCGAGCCGCCCTCTTGCATAAAGTGCCGTACTACACCACTCTTTCGGGGGCCGTCGCCGCAGCGCAGGGCATCAGAGCCTATCTCGGGGGCGACCTCGAGGTTTGTGCGCTGCAAACTTATTTCGGGGCCGAATCTGATCGAACATCGGAGCGGCCAGCGCGACGGCACGTGTAGAGCCATTTCCACGTCGCGTGACCAGGCGATGCTTCGGTCCGCGATAGGATTTTTTGACTCTGCTCTAGGAGGTTTGGACTGATGGACAAGATTCCAATGACGGCAGAGGGCTACTCGGCGTTGGAGTCCGAATTAAAGCACTGCCAGCAGGTGGAGCGACCTCGGATCATCCAGCAGATTACCGACGCCCGCACCCATGGCGATCTTTCAGAAAACGCCGAATATCACGCGGCAAAAGAATCGCAGTCGATCAACGAGGGCCGCATCGCGGAACTTGAAGATAAGCTTGCGCGCGCCGAAGTAATTGATGTTTCAAAGCTTTCCGGCGACACGATCACCTTCGGCGCGACCGTCACGCTGATCGACGAAGACACCGAGAAAAAGACGGTGTGGCAGATCGTTGGCGAGCCGGAGGCGGACGCCAAGAAAGGCAAGATTTCCATCACCTCGCCGCTCGCGCGCGCCTTGGTCGGAAAAAAGAAAGGCGCCCAAGTCGAGGTGGTCACGCCGGGCGGCGCCAAGGCCTATGAAGTGATGAAGGTCGAGTGGAAATAAGCGTAAGCACGCTGGCCCAATTGAGCTGATATCGCAGTGCAATGGCCGGGCTCATTCCCGGCCATTACGATTTTTGGACCCGAAACTGCGGATCGCAGGGAATATTGGGGACTATTGGCCGGTCCCTTGTGCGGTCGGGGGTTGCGTATCTTGCATAGCTCCTAAGAATCCTTAGATAGACGGCCGGTGCGCTGCCATGCAGCCGATTGGTAGCCGAGCCTCCACAACGCCCATTTCGCCAAGGGCATCAGGCAGATCGAGCCCTCATCTGCCGCAACGCGCGGGGTTTAGCCGGTGCCCAGTTCCAAGCACGCCATTAACGCCAAGCTCGTTATCATCGGCTCGGGCCCGGCCGGCTATACCGCGGCGATCTATGCCGCGCGCGCCATGCTCGACCCGATCCTGATCCAAGGCATCGCGCCCGGCGGCCAGCTTACCATCACGACCGATGTAGAGAATTATCCTGGCTACGCCGACGTGATCCAGGGCCCGTGGCTTATGGAGCAGATGCAGAAACAAGCGGCTCATGTCGGCACCAAGCTCGTTGTCGATCACGTCCATAAAGTTGATCTGGGCAACCGGCCATTCCGCGTCGAATGCGAGTCCGGCGACGTTTATCTCGCCGACGCGCTCATTCTGGCGACCGGCGCCCAGGCGCGCTGGCTCGATCTGCCGTCGGAGCAAAAGTTTCGCGGCTATGGCGTTTCCGCCTGCGCCACCTGCGACGGCTTTTTCTATCGCGGCAAGGAAGTTTTAGTGATCGGCGGCGGCAATACCGCGGTCGAGGAAGCGCTGTTTCTTACCAATTTTGCCTCCAAAGTAATGCTGGTGCATCGCCGCGACAACCTGCGCGCCGAACGCATTCTGCAAGAGCGGCTTTATCAGAACCCAAAAATTTCAGTGCTCTGGAATACCGTCCTCGACGATGTGCGGGGTCATGACGATCCACTCAAGGTGAGTGGCGCGGCGCTGCGCAACGTCAAGACCGGCGAAGTGATCGAACGGCCGGTCGACGGAATTTTCATCGCCATCGGTCATTCGCCTGCCACCGAGCTTGTCGCCGGACAGGTCGAGATGAAGCCTTCGGGTTACGTCAGGACCGCTCCGCACTCGACGGCGACTTCGGTGCCGGGCCTGTTCGCCGCGGGCGACGTCACCGACGACGTTTATCGGCAGGCGGTCACAGCGGCCGGCCTCGGCTGCATGGCCGCGCTGGAAGCGGAGCGATTTCTGGCGGCGCATGGCGAGGCCGAGCCACGGATGCCAGCAGAGCTGGCGGCGGAATGAGTTCCGCGGTCCAGGCGCGCGGTCACGCAGGATACATGCAGATGGATTGGGACAAGCTCAAAGTTTTTCACGCCGCGGCCGAAGCCGGCAGCTTCACGCATGCCGGTGAGCAGCTCGGGCTGTCGCAATCAGCAGTGTCGCGCCAAGTCAGCGCGCTCGAACAGGAGCTGACAGTCTCGCTGTTTCACCGCCACGCGCGCGGTCTGATCCTCACCGAACAGGGCGAACTTCTCTATCGCACCGCCCACGACGTGTTCATGAAGCTTGAAGCGGCGCGCGCCAAGCTCACCGACAGCCGCGAACGGCCGAACGGCGATCTGCGGGTGACGACCACGCCCGGCATCGGCGTCCACTGGCTCACGCCGCGACTCGGCGAGTTCGCCGATCTTTATCCCGAAGTTCACATCACGCTTCTCACCACCGACGAGGAGCTCGACCTGGCGATGCGCGAGGCCGATGTCGCTATCCGGCTCCGCCAACCGACCCAGCCGGATCTTATTCAGCGCAAACTGTTTTCAGTGCATTTCCACGTCTATGCCTCGCCCGAATATTTGAAGAAATTCGGCACGCCGCGGAATTTGGAGGACCTCGACAACCATCGGCTCCTGGTACTCGGTGGCAATGTCCCACCTTATCTGCAGCGCGCCCGCTGGCTGATCGAGGTAGCCCGCGATGGCAAAGGGCCGCGCATCCCGCATCTCATCATCAACAATATTCTCGGCATTCTGCGCGCCTGCCAGCGGGGGCTGGGCATCGCGATGCTGCCGGATTACCTGGTCGAAGAGAACGGCGGCCTGGTGCAGCTGTTCGGCGAGGGCGACGCCATCGCGCTCGATGCCTATTTCGTCTATCCGGAAGAGCTCAAGAACGTCGCCCGCGTGCAGGCTTTCCGCGACTTCCTGGTCGCCAACGCGCAGCGTTGGAATTTTTAAGCCCTTAAAGCGGTATTCTCGCTCGGCCATCCGTGGGAGTTCTTCGGCATCTGCAAGGCGATGCTCAAGACCGGCATCACGCCCGACTTCATCGTGGTCGATGGCGGCGAAGGCGGCACCGGCGCCGCGCCGATCGAGTTTACCGATCACATCGGCACGCCGCTGCAAGAGGCGCTGCTCCTGGTGCACAACACGCTCACCGGATTTAATCTGCGCAACGAGATTCGCCTCGGCGCCAGCGGCAAGATCATCTCGGCGTTCGATATCGCGCGGACCATGGCGCTTGGCGCCGATTGGTGCAATGCCGCGCGTGGTTTCATGTTCGCGCTTGGCTGCATCCAGTCGCTGTCCTGCCATACCGGCCGCTGCCCGACCGGGGTTACCACGCAAGATCCGTGGCGCCAGCGCGCGCTGGTGCCGGCGGACAAGGCGACGCGCGTCTACAATTTCCATCGCAACACGCTGCATGCGCTTGCCGAACTGATCGGCGCCGCCGGGCTCCGCCATCCGGGTGAAATCGAGCCACGACACATCGTGCGCAGAGTTTCAGGCAACGAGATCCGGCTGGTCGCCAATCTCTACAAGTTTTTGAAACCGGGTGAGCTCCTGACCAATCCAAAAGCGCACGTCGTCTACGAATATTATTGGCCGCTCGCTACCAGTAAGAGTTTTGATCCGCAGCCCGGCGACGACGCGCATGTCATCGCCGCACGCGGGCAGTCGCGCAACGAATTGCGAAGGGAGGGGATGCGTGTGTAGGCCCGAGCATAATATTCCGACTGCTGCTGCATGGCTGGCATGTGTATCGTCCAATTGTGTGCACCGTCCGCCGCTTGCATACTGATATCGTTCTGCGCGCAGAGCTTGCCGCGTTCCTCCCAGTTTGGCAGCCCTGCAAGCAGTTGTTCCCCTCTGGAAAGTGTCGTCGGCGCCCCCACACCGGCGAACTAGACCGGGCCCGAAAGGGCCCGGTTTTATTTTGGGTGAGCTGCACTGTCAGCTCATTCCCGCAACCCGCCGAAAGCTCGTACAGCGAGCGTAGGCGGGTCGCGGGGACGAGCGGTGCTGATCTAATCAATTCGGCTCGAGACCCTTGGCCTTGATCACGACTCTGGCGGTGGGCCGGCGAAGAAAATCAATCACGGCGTGGCCACCCTGCGGGGCAGGCGCAGTCGTCGGCACGAAAGCGGTAAATTGTGTGACGCTTTGCAGCGCGTCTGGCAGCGGCCCGACCACATCGACGCCGGACACCGCCATCAGCTCAGCCATCTGCTGAATGCCGATCTCGGCTTCGCCCCGCGCGACAATGAGCCCGACGAGGCCACCGGGACCGCCGGCGCCGTAGATCGACTTGTCCTTGATTGTCGCGGCAATGCCGAGCCGTTCGAACACGGACGCCATATGGGCACCGCTGGCGCCGCCGCCGACCGGTTTGCTCAGCGCGATCGATTTGGCGCGCAGCAACGCCTCCTTGAATGCTTCGGCCGAGGAAAGATCCGGTCGCGGCGCGCCTTTGGCGACACATACGCCGATGAAGGATCGCGCCAGATCGGCGAGGCTGCCGGCGGTGCCGCGGCCCTGCGCGATCAGGCCTTGCGCGCCGGCATGGGTGACGATCGCGACATCGGCGCCTTCGCCCTCCGCCAACCGCTTCTCGAGTTGCAGCGAGGGTCCGAACGTGAGCTTGAGCCTATAGCCGGTTTCGCGCTCGAAGGCTGGCCCAAGCTCTTCGAACGCCGTCTTCATGGCGGTCGTGCTCAAAACTGTCACTTCGCTTTCGCTTGGCAAAGCCACGCATCCCTCCCCCTTGCGGTTCAGCGGCGCCATTAGGCAAATCCACAAGCCGTGATCAATAAAGTGTGATCTTTGGCGTTCTTATCATCAAATGATATTCGAGCGCGGCGTTTGTTAATGAATCGCGCTAGAATGAGCCCGCTAGCGCAAAAAGGGCCGAAGTGCCAACGCGCCGCCGAGAGGAAACAACGCCCGGACGCGATGACGTCCGGAGATAACGACGCGGAGAGAAAGACGAATGTTCACCCGCAGGCATTTGCTTTACGCCGGGACGGCCGCCGCCGCCCTTGCCGTCTTACGCTTGGCGCGGCCGCATGTGGCCAGCGCTGAGGGCCGCGTTTACGAAGTGACTCACAGCGACGACGAATGGCGCAGGCTTTTGACGCCGGCGCAATTCGACGTGCTGCGGCGGGAAGGCACCGAGCGGCCATTCACCAGCGCGTTGCTCAACGAGCATCGCAACGGCACTTTCGGCTGCGCCGGCTGCGACCTGCCGCTGTTCTCATCCAAGACCAAATTTGAAAGCGGCACTGGCTGGCCGAGTTTCTGGGCGCCGCTGGAGCATGCGGTCGACGAGAGCGAAGATCGCACCTTCGGCATGACCCGCACCGCTGTGTCGTGCCATCGCTGCGGCGGCCATCTCGGCCATGTCTTCACCGACGGCCCCAAGCCGACCGGGTTGCGCTACTGCATGAACGGCGTGGCGCTGAAATTTACCGCCGCGCCGGCGGGGTCGAGCTAAGCGGCCCCAAAAATGCGTGTCGCGGGCGCAGCGCAGCAGGAAACCTCCTACGCTTGCTGCGCACGCTTCGGATAGCTTTGGCGACCGCGGGCGGTGTGCGCCGTGTCACGCTGCACCGCGTCCAGGAAACGCGCCGTGGCTTGGCTCAGTGATGCGCCTTGTCGTCGCCCTTGCCGCCGCCCTTCCCACCGCCGCCACCACCCTTGCCGCCACCGCCGCCGCCCGGCGGCGGACCGGCGTTGCGCGTGACGTTGCCGCCGCGGTTCACGTTGCCGCCACCACCGCCGCCACCACCGTTGAAGTTCCGATTGACGTTGAGGTTGCGGTTGACGTTTTGATTCTGATTTTGGTTCTGATTGCGGTTGATATTTAAGTTGCGGTTGACGTTCGCATTGATGTTCGCGTTGGTATTGACGTTTGCATTCGTGTTGCCGTGCGTATTGGTATTGACGTTCGCATTCGTATTGAAATGCGCATTGGTATTGACGTTCGTGTTTGACTTTGTGTTCAGAGGCCCTGTTCCGCCGCGCGACTGATTGCCCTGTAGCGTGTTGCCTTTGACGTTGCCTTTGACGTCGCCCTGGACGTTGCCTTGCAAGTTGCCGTGGAACTGACCCGGCGTGCCTTGCTGCGTCCCTTGCCGGTTGCCTTGGAACGTGCCGCGCGTACCTTGGGAATTCTGGAAAGTCTGGAAATTCTTCGGCTCACCGAATTGCTGGCGCAGCGCCGCGTTCTGGAATCCGACAGTGCCGCGATGCGCCGCTTCGAAATGCCAGTTGGCAAAGCCGTTCCGCTCAGCCACGAAATTGGTGCGATTGAACCGATTGTATTGGACCACATTGATGGTGACCGGCCCGCCGCCGCGCCAACCGCCGCCGTAGCCATAACCACCGCCCCAATTGTAGTGGCACCACAGCGCTGAGCCGACGAAGAAGCCGACGCTAAAGCCGATAACCGCGGCGCCGACCACGTATCCCGGCGGATACCAGTAGAACGGCGCGTATGCCGGGTATGCCCACGGGCCGTAGACCACATAGGGATCATAAATCGGCACGTAATAGACGCCGGGGTCGACCGGCTCGATCACGATGTATTCGGGCGGCGGCGGTGGCGGCAGCAGCGCCGGATCGACATCGACCGGTACCGGACCAAGCGGCGGAGGCGGTTCTGGGGGCGCAACCCTGCTGACCCTGATTCTGTCCGAGGATCTGAGATTCCCGTTGGCTTCCGCCTTGGCGCGCAATTGCTGAATGGCGTTTGAGACGTCGTCCGGTTGCGCCAGGAAGGCTTCGCCGAGTTGCTGGGTCCAGTCGAGCTTGTCGTTCATCATCGCCAGGACTTGCGGAACTGCTGTCAGACCCTTGATGCTGGCATCCCACGGTTCCTGCTGCATCGCGTCCGCCAGCCCATCGCCATGGACATTCGGGTGCGCGGTTACCCAGCGCGAGGCTTGGACGACCTCGATCGGATAGGTCGAAGCGGTGAGGATCTGCGCCACCAGATCGTCGGGATAGAGCGCAATCGGCGCCAGCAACTTTTCCAGTTCCGCTCGACCGAGTTGCGGCCCCGCCGGCTGCGGCGGCTGCTGGGCTTCTGCAGGCGGCGGCAGTTGCGCTCCGGGTGGCGGCAGTTGCGCTCCCGGAGGCGGCTGGTCCTGCGCCGTTGCTTGGGCCATTGCTGGCAAGGTTGAAAACACGAGCGCGCCGCTGGTGACAATCGCGCAAGACCCCCGCAGCATTTTCGACAAGCTCTTCATTGCGAATCCCCTAGCGTGCGACGCATCAGATAAGAACAAATGACAATATCTCGCGGCCATTGTGTGGCCGACGAATCAAGGTCGCGTGACCTTTTCTTAACGTCCGTACAGAAAGCGACTTGGATCGAACCGCTGTTTGCTCCGCCGTGCGACGCGAGGCCGAGCACCTCACGTCCCGCCGCCGTCCCCGATCACCGAATACGGCGCCCAGAACAGCGGATGCGCGTAGCTATACACGGTGCGCCCAGAGCCGTCGACGGCACCGGGTCCGTCGAGCAGCGCCATCATGGCTTGGCGCAAGGCTTCGCCGCGGGTGAGCGCCGGATCGGCGCGCTGACGCCGGAACAGGTCGGTGATCAATTCGCGCGCCGAAGCCGAATGCACCGACCA
>DASXJB010000091.1:0-16351 GCA_036497645.1 Xanthobacteraceae bacterium | reverse complement strand
GGGCGATCAGGTAATCATCCCCGCGCCTTATTGGGTGAGCTATCCGGAAATGGTGCTGCTGGCCGGCGGCGAGCCGGTGCCGGTCGTCACCACCATGGACACCGGCTACAAGATGACGCCGGAGGCGCTGGAGCGCGCGATTACGCCGCGCACCAAGTGGATCATCTTCAACTCGCCGTCCAATCCGACCGGCGCCGCTTATACGCGCGACGAACTTAAGGCCATCACCGACGTGCTGGTGCGCCACCCGCACGTCCACGTCATGGCTGACGATATGTACGAACATCTCGTCTATGACGATTTCGAGTTCTATTCGCCGGCGCAGCTCGAGCCGCGGCTTTATGAGCGCACGCTGACCGTGAACGGCGTGTCGAAGGCTTATTGCATGACCGGCTGGCGCATCGGTTTTGCGGGCGGGCCGGAGAACCTGATCAAGGCGATGGCGATGATCCAGTCACAATCGACGTCGAACCCGACGGCGGTGGCGCAGTGGGCGGCGGTCGAGGCGCTCGACGGTCCAAAGGACTTCATCGCCAAGCACAACAAGATCTTCAGGGAGCGGCGCGACCTCTGCGTTTCGATGCTCAATCAGGCCCGCGGTCTCCAGTGCCCGAAGCCGGAAGGCGCCTTTTACGTTTATCCGTCCTGCGCTGGCACCATCGGCAAGACCGCGCCGACCGGCAAAAAGCTCGCGACCGACGAGGATTTCGTCACCGAATTGTTGGAAGCCGAGGGCGTCGCCGTGGTGCAGGGCACGCCGTTCGGGGTGGGCCAAGCGTTCCGCATTTCCTACGCGACCGCGACTAGCGCGCTGGAAGAGGCCTGCACGCGCATCCAGCGCTTCTGCGGCAATTTGCAGTAAAAATCCCTCTCCCCTTGCGGGAGAGGGTGGCGAAGTCGAGCGAAGCGAGACTGAGCAGGGTGAGAGGGCTTTCTCTTACCTGCAGATAACCCCTCACCCGCCTTGCTCACGCAAGTGCGTTCGCCATAGCCGATGCTTTGCCATCGGCGTCATCATTCAACAAGAACGGCGTCCGACGGACGCCTATGATCCTCTCCCGCAAGGGGAGAGGGAAGAAATCACCCCGTCGGCGGCGCGAGCTCGTCCAGTCCCTTCTGCCGTGCCTCAGGACCAAGCTGCGTCACCGACACCGCGGCGATGAACAGCAGGATTGCCAGGCAGACGAACACGGTGGTCAGGCCGAAGCCATTCTGCACCCACAGGATCGTCGGCAGGATGAAGGCGGTCGCGAGCCGGCCGACGCCGGAAGCAAGGCCGAAGCCCGATGCCCGCGCATTGGTTGGAAACACTTCCGAGGTGAAAATCTGCATTGAGTTGCCGGCAACTTGCACGAAGAACACCATGATAAAGCCGACAATCATCAGCTCGGCCGGCGTGCCGGCATTGCCGAACACGACGGCCATCACGCCGGCGCCGATGAACGCGCAGATCGACGTGATCTTGCGGCCGAATTTGTCGAGCGCATACATCATGAAAACGCTCGCGGTCGGCACCGCGAAATTCATCACCAGCGTATATTGCAGCGACTTGGTGATCGTGAATCCTTTGGCGTTCATGATGTTGGGCAGCCAGGCGCCAAGACCGACCGCGATGCCGAAGAAGGCGGTGAAACAGATCATGCCGGCGATGACGCGCCTCGGGAACATGCGCAAGACCAACAGGACGGGATCGCTCTGGGTATTGCTGGCGGCGTCAGTTGCCAGCGGTTGCGTCGGCCCGGCAATGCCGAGCCGGCTGAGCACTTGTAGCGCTTGGTCGCCTCTGCCGTGGGTCGCGAGAAAACGCGGGGACTCCGGTAGCGCGAAGCGGAACACCCAGACGATCAGCGCGCCGATGCCGATGAGAACCCAGACCCCGCGCCAGACAGTTTCGGCAGAGTCGAACATGCTGCCGAACAAGAGCACCAGCGCGGTACCGATCGGCCACACCATCGCGCCGCCAATGAAATGGATGATCGCGAGGATACGGCCGCGAATGCGCTTGGGCGAATATTCGCCAGCATAGGCAAAGCAGAGCGGCTGTTCGGCACCAAGGCCCAACCCGGCGAGGAAGCGGCAGATCACGAGCAGCGTCACGTTGGGCGCAAACGCGCCGAGGATCGTGAAAATGCCGAACAACAGGAGATTGAACTGATAGATGAAGCGCCGCCCGAACCGATCGCTGAGTTCGCCTTGGCCGGCGGTCCCGATGAACATGCCGAAGATCGCCGCGCTGCCGATCGCCGCGGCCTCGGCGGGCGAAGTGAAGCCCGATTTGATGATGTAGGGAATGAGCGATCCGAGAATGGTAAAGTCGATGACATCGAAGAAATAACCGGCGGCGATCAGGGCGATGACCTTGCGATGGAGCGGCGAAATCTTTGCTTCATCGAGCGCCGTACCGACAAATGCCTCGATTGTCTGGGCCATCTCGTCCTCCCCATCCCGTTTGTTTGGCCGCTAGAGCGGCTCGCGAACGCCAACTCTGAAAGGGCGCCGGGCGGCTGTCAACGCAGACCCGCGCTGGTGCAGACGCCGCCGCACAATTCCAACTAAGCGCCTTCGAACTGCAAAATGTACAGCCCAGCATTGGAGTCGGTCACATACATCATGCCCTGCGCATCGACGAAGCAGTCGGCGGATTGAATGACCTTCGGCCGGTTAGGGCGCGGATCGTACATACGCTCGGGATCGGGCGGCACGAAGAAGCCGATTTCGCGCGGCGCGAATGGATTGGCGATGTCGTAGGCGCGCACCCCGGCATTGTGCAGGGTGGCGAAAATAATGCGCGAGCTTTGGAACGCCCCCGGTCGATTCTCCCACATATTATGCGGGCCGAAGTTGCCGCCCTTCTTGCAGTAATCGGCTTCGTCGGGAATGGGCATTGTCGCAATGCTCACGGGATTCGACGGTTCGCGAATGTCGAAGATCCAGATGTAGCGCAGGCCGAGTTTGCAATCGGCGAAATTGGCCTCATCGGCGACGACGAGCAGATTGCGATCCGGCAGCGGCAATGGCGAATGGGTGCCGCCGCCGAATGGCGGATCCCAATTGCGGTACGCGATCATCCTGGGTCTTTGCGGATCGGCGACATCGACCACGCTCAAGCCGCCGTCGCGCCATGCGCCGAAAGCGAGATTGCCGGCGAGCAAAGCGTGATGCAGCGCGTAACGCTTGCCTTTGGGCCAGGTCGGCGTCTCGCCGCCGGCCTTCCACATCCCGGGCAGCCAGAATTTGCCGGCCACTTGCGGCTTGGTCGGCTCCGCCATGTCGACGATCACCAGCACATGATCGGAAAACTCCGGCAGATGCACCGAGACATAGGCGTAGCGGCCGCCGACATACCAGCTTCGGTGCGGCCCCAAGCCGCCAAGCGGCAAGAACGCGATTTCGCGCGGCGCTTCCCCGCGCGAAATATCGTAGATGCGCAAGCCCCCGGTAAACTTCTGCCCTTCCAGCGCGGCCGCCGACGTCCCGGAAAAATAGGATTCCTGGCTGACCTGCATGGTCCACACGCTGGGGCCGTTGACTGCGAGCAGCAGGTCCTCATGGGTCTGCAGGTGATGCGCGCGGGTGTTCGGCGGGCAGGGCAGGAAATTCACCGGTTTGGGATGCTTGGCGTCGCGCACGTCGATCACGGTGATCCCGTTCGAGAAACCGTGGCCGATATAGGCGAAGCCGCGGTTGACCATCACCTGCACGCCGTCGCCGCGGCCGCCTTGGTCGGTATGACTGACATATTTGATATTTCGGTTGGCAACGGCGTTCATCCCTCGCTCCTCAAACTTTGTCAGCAGCGTTTGGCAGCGATGCTATCAGTTTCCCCGCCGCCAGCGCGAGACAGTCGGGACAGTGCCGCAATGAGCGGCTATACATTGCGGTTCCACCCGGGGAAGAAATGATGACCAAAAACTCACACGGGATGATCGCGGTCGACAAGATCGGAACGAAGGTCTTGTTTCTCAATCCGCAGACCTATACGACCGAAGTGGTGATCGACGGCTTCCCGCGCACTGTGCACGAGTTGCTGGTGGTGCCGGAAACCGGTCGCGCCTATGTACCGATCTTTGGCGACGGCATTCACGGCCGCAATCCCAATCCGCAGCACCACCTCTGCGTGTTCGATCTGCACAAGCGCGCTCATATCGAGACTATCGATCTGCGCCCCTATATCGCGCCGCACACGCTCAAGCTTGGGCCGGATGGGCTCATCTACATCACGTGCGAAAATTCGGCGGTGGTGGCGGTCATCGATCGCGACAGCAACAAAGTCGTCGCCGCCATCGACTCCGGCTCGACCAATGGCCATCGGCTGATCATCGCGCCGGACGGTCGGCATCTCTATACCGAGAACGAGGAAGACGGCACAGTCTCCGTGATCGACCTGCCGAAGCGCAAATTGCTCGGCAAGATCAAGACGCCGCGGCCGCTCGCCGGCATCGCAATTGCGCCTGACGGCCGCACCGTGGTCGCCGTGGACGATGCGCAGCCGACTTTGTTTTTGATCGACACCACGGACGGGCAGGTGCGCGAGGAGATTGTGCTCAAGGATGTGCCCAAGCCGGCGCAGATCGCGCGTTACGCGCCGGACAACAGCCTTCTTGCCGTGACCAGTCTCAACAGCGACACGGTCAGTTTGATCGATCCGTCATTTCGCGAGCAGACCGCGATCAAGGTCGGCTCGCAGCCGATGGACATGGCATTCCGCGACGACGAACTGTTCGTCGCCTGCCAAGGCGACGGCTCGGTGCATATTATCGATATCCCGAACAAGCGCGCCAAGGGCAGTTTTTCAGCCGGCAAGGGCTGCGAGTCCGTGGGATTTTTCTAAGAACGTCTTTTAATCATGCGCAAAACGAGGCGAGACGCGGGCGGCGTTCTCCCCTACAATAATGGCGAGGGCCCGTCCGGGTTCATGCGAGGGAGCAAGTAGAAATATGGCGTGTAGGGGTATGGTAGCCGCGCTCGTCGGAGCGGCGGCAATGGCGACGGCTACAGCTGTTCCGGCCGATGCGCAGCCGCAGCGCGTGCAAGTCGGCACGCTCGCCTGCTCAATTTCAGCCGGTGTTGGCATGGTCGTGGCCTCGCAACGCAATGTGAGCTGCAATTTCCAGCCGGATGGGGGCCCGCCCGAAGCCTATACCGGCACCATGACCCGGATCGGCGTGGACGTCGGCTTCACCACCGGAGGCGCGATGGTCTGGGGTGTGTTCGCCGGCACGAACCGCTACGCCGGGATGCTGAACGGGACTTATGCCGGCGCGACTGCCGAAGCGACCGTTGCGGCGGGGCTGGGCGCCAACGTGCTGGTCGGCGGGTCCAACCGTTCGGTGGCGCTGCAGCCGCTGTCGGTGCAGGGCCAGGTCGGACTCAACATTGCCGCCGGCGTCGGCGCACTGGAACTGCATTTGGCGCAGTAACTTGGCACAGAAACCGGCGCAGTAATTCGCGCGTCGCGCAGCAGTTCAATTTTCGGCTCGCATCCCGCCGCGCATGCGCGCGGCTCCGCATAACGGTCTGCAATGGTTGGCCGCCGCCCATTTTCCGGGCCGCTGCCGCGAGGAGGCGCTGTGTCGCGCCTCTTGACCCACCCCCGCCCGCACTGAAACGATAGCTTATCCTTCAAAGAATAACTCCCCGCGGTCCGCGCCAATTGACCGGTCCGCCTGCGGGAGG
The DNA here is from genome assembly GCA_036497645.1 of Xanthobacteraceae bacterium. Lineage (GTDB taxonomy): Bacteria > Pseudomonadota > Alphaproteobacteria > Rhizobiales > Xanthobacteraceae > BOG-931. The sequence goes on along the minus strand of DASXJB010000091.1, from coordinate 10,675 downwards.
CGGTGCGGGAGGTTTTCAATGGTGACAAATGGCGGCAATGGCACGCGCGCGGTGGGCCCGCGCTGCGTCGCACTGGTCGGTCCGTTCCAAAGCGGCAAGACGACGTTACTCGAAGCGATCCTCGCCCGCACCGGCGCGATCGCGCGCCAGGGTACGGTGGAAGCCGGCAACACCGTCGGTGACGCCAGCAAAGAGGCCCGCCATCATCGGATGAGCGTCGAGCTGACGGTCGCCACCACGACTTTCATGGGCGACAATTACACCTTTCTCGATTGTCCCGGCTCGGTAGAGTTCGTTCACGACATGCGGGCGGTGCTGCCGGCGATCGACGCCGCCGTGGTCGTCTGCGAAATGGACGAGAAGAAGATTCCGCAGCTACAACTCATTCTGCGCGAACTGGAGGACTGGAAAATTCCGCGCGTCTTGTTCGTCAACAAGATCGACAAGGCCGATGCCGCCGTGCGCGACGTGCTCAATCTGCTGCAGCCGGCGTCGCGCACCAAATTGATTTTGCGGCAAATCCCAACGTTCTCCGGCGACATCATCAGCGGCTTCGTCGATTTGGCGCTGGAACGCGCGTTCATTTACAAGGAATACGCTCCCTCGCAGGTCGTGCCGCTCGAAGGCGACGCCGTCGATCTGGAAAAAACAGCGCGCTTTTCGATGTTGGAAACGCTGTCCGATCACGACGACGAGCTGATGGAGCAACTGCTCGAAGACATCCAGCCGCCGCGCGACAAAGTGTTCGACGACCTGACGCGCGAATTGCGCGACGGGCTCGTCTGCCCGGTGTTGATGGGTACCGCGGCGCGCGCCAATGGCGTGTTACGGCTGCTGAAAGCGCTCCGCCACGAGTCGCCTGGCATGGCCGATACCGCCAAACGGCTTGGCGTGAAACAGGGCGGCGACGCCGTCGCCTATGTATTGAAAACACTGCATACGACGCATGGCGGCAAAATGTCGGTCGTGCGGATGCTTGCCGGCCAAGCTGGCGATGGCACCACATTCCTGACCGGCGACGATGAAGCCGGACGCGTCGCCGGCGTGTTCAAGGTGATCGGCCAATCCAATGAGAAGCGCGGTCCCGCAGCGGTCGGCGAGACAGTCGCCTTCGCCAAGCTGGAAAAAGCCAAAACCGGCGACACGCTGTCGGCCGGCAAACAACCGCACCCGCCGCTGCCCAAAGTCGCACCCTATCCGCCGGTGCTGGCCATCGCTATCACCGCGAAGGAACGCAAGGACGATGTCAAACTCGGTCAGGCCCTCACCAGGCTCGCTGAAGAAGATCCTTCGATCACCATCGTGCACAACCCGGAAACGCACGAAGTCGTGCTGTGGGGCCAGGGCGAGATGCATTTGCGGGTCGCCACGGAGCGTTTGAGTGACCGCTACGGCGTGGCTATCGAACGGCGCACGCCGAGCGTTGGCTATCGCGAAACGATCCGCAAATCGATCTCTCAGCGCGGCCGGCACAAGAAACAATCCGGCGGCCACGGCCAGTACGGCGACGTCGTGCTCGAGATCAAGCCCTTGCCGCGCGGTGCGGGATTTACGTTTCAGGAACGGATCACCGGCGGCGTGGTGCCGCGAAATTACATTCCCTCGGTCGAGGAGGGCGTCATCGACGCGCTCAAGCACGGTCCACTGGGCTTCCCGGTGGTCGATCTAAGCGTTGCTTTGATCGATGGCTCGTATCACACGGTCGATTCATCGGATATGGCCTTCCGCACCGCCGGCCGTATCGGCATCACCGAGGGGCTGCCGCAATGCCAGCCGGTGCTGCTTGAACCCATTCATCTCGTCGAGATCGTCTGTCCGAACGAGGCGACGGCCAAGATCAACGCCTTGATGTCGAGCCGGCGCGGACAAATCTTGGGCTTCGATACGCGGGAAGGCTGGGATGGCTGGGACATGGTACGCGCAAAAATGCCGGAAGCCGAGATCGGCGACCTGATCGTCGAGATTCGCTCGGCGACCGCCGGCGCCGGCACTTTCACATTCAAATTCGATCACATGGCCGAACTGACCGGTCGCACCGCCGACCAGATCGTCGCCGCGCGCCGCGCCGCGGAATAATCCTTTTTCTCGTCATTCCGGATCGACGCAAAGCGTGGAGCCCGGAATCCATATTCACCGAGCGTGGTTATGGATTCCGGGCTCCTCGCTTTCGCTCGGTCCCGGAATGACAAATCGGGAGAACTAAAATGCCAGCCTATTGGGTCGCGCGTTCCAAGATCAACGATCCGGTCGAGTACAAAAAATACACCGACCGCGTGCTGGCGATCATTGCCAAATACGGCGGCAAGGTCTTAGCCCGCGGCGGCCGTTTTCAGATCATGGAAGGGCCGCACAAATTCCAACGCTTCGTGGTCATCGAATTTCCCACCTTCGAGCAGGGCGTCGCCTGCTTCACCTCGAAGGAATACGACGAAGCGGCTGCGTTCCGCCGTGCCGGCGCTGGGGAGGTGGAGACCATCATGGTCGACGGCGGCGACGCCACGACGTGAGATAAGGAGCGCGTGGCGAATTGGGAGTGGCGAATAGGAGAAGCAGGCTGGTTGTTCGTATTCGTTATTCGCTATCGCGGACCCGGCGCAATCGTCACGCCGCGACGCTCGGCTCGGTTCCGGGCCGCGGCACCGCGACGCCAGCGGCGGCATAGTCATTGAGTTTGTTGCGCAGCGTGCGAATGGAAATTCCGAGCACGGCGGCGGTGCGCGTGCGGTTACCGAGGCAATGCCGCAGCGTTTCCAGAATCAAATCGCGTTCCACTTCGGCAACTGTACGGCCGACCAGACCGATCACATTGGCCATAGCCGACGTCCTCCCTCGCGCCTGGGCACGCCTGCATGCGGCGAGATTTGCGCGCGCCAAGCTTTGCCCGCGCCAAGCTTTGCCCGCGCCATGGTTAGCGGCGGGTTAACGCACCGTATGCGCGCGTTCCGAAACGAATCGGACGCGCGCCGGAGACAGCGCGCCGCTGATCGCAGGATGGCTTAGGTCGCTATTGGCGATATTGCTGAATGCGCGTGGTGCGCAATCCGGCAAGGCCGTGCTGGTCGATGGAGTACTGCCACGACAGGAATTCTTCGACCGTCAGCGTGTACCGGCTGCAGGCCTCTTCGAGCGACAGCAGCCCGCCCCGGACGGCGGCAACGACCTCGGCTTTGCGGCGGATGACCCAACGTTTCGTCCCAGGCGCCGGCAGATCGGCAACAGTCAGGGGCGAGCCGTCCGGCCCGATCACATATTTAACCCTCGGGCGATGGGGTTCAGTCATAGGAACTCTCGCACTCGACAACTCTACAGCGGGGCAATCTACGGGCCCCGACTTAAGATTTACCTAAGCGGAATCTCCGTTTTCGCGGCATTTCCGGCCAATATTTGCATGTGCTGGGGCAGGCCGAACGGGTGGCTTCTTTTCAACACGTTAACGGCCGCCTGCGCCGGCATGGCGGAGCGGGACCGCGCCGCCTATAGTAAAGAGCGTCGGCCCCACTTTCGGCGGCCGACGGCAATGTCGCCGCACTTGGTCCCGTGCTTGGCCCCGTGCTCGGCCCGTGGTCCTTAACTTACGGATGTTCGCTGCAGGACGTTATCTCTCCTTATGTCTGCTCCTATGGCCTTGAACATGCTCGATCTCGAAGGACCGCCGTCGCAGACGCGGGTGGTCGTGGCCATGTCGGGCGGCGTCGATTCCTCGGTGACGGCGGCGCTGCTGGCCGAGGAGGGCTATGATGTCGTTGGCATCACGCTCCAGCTCTACGACCATGGCGCAGCGACCCATCGCAAAGGTGCCTGCTGCGCCGGCCGCGACATTCACGACGCTCGAGCCGTGGCCGCGCGGATCGGCATTCCCCACTACGTGCTCGACTACGAACGACGCTTCAAAGAAGCGGTCATCGACCGGTTCGCCGAAAGCTACGTGGCCGGCGAGACGCCGGTGCCGTGCGTCGAGTGCAATCAGGCGATCAAATTTCGCGATCTGTTGGTCACCGCGCGCGAGCTCGGCGCCGCGGCATTGGCCACCGGCCACTACGTCGCCTCGCGCCGGCTGGCCGACGGCCACCGTGCACTCTACCAGGCGCGCGAAGCTGAGCGCGACCAGAGCTATTTCCTGTTCGCGACGACGCGCGCGCAGCTCGATCTGCTGCGCTTCCCGCTGGGCGATCGCACTAAAGCGGAGACGCGCGAATTGGCCCGCCGGTTCGGGCTCACCGTCGCCGATAAACAGGACAGCCAGGACATCTGTTTTGTGCCAAACGGCCGCTATGCCGATGTGATCGAACGGCTGCGTCCCGGCGCCGCCGGACCTGGTGAGATTGTTGATCTCGAGGGCCGCGTGCTCGGCCGCCATGACGGCATTATTCATTTCACCGTCGGTCAGCGGCGTGGGCTTGGTGTCGCCGCCGGTTCGCCGCTCTACGTGGTGCGTCTCGACGCGGCGTCACGCCGCGTCGTGGTCGGCCCGCGCGAAGCATTGCGGACCAGTCGCATTCGATTGCGCGACGTCAACTGGCTCGGCGATCGCACGATCGACGAAGCGGTCAGCGATCATCGCGAAATCTACGTCAAGGTTCGCTCGACGCGCGCGCCGCAAGCCGCCTGGCTCAACCGCAGTGCCGATGGTTTTGAAGTCGAGCTGATCGCCGGTGAAGACGGCGTTTCGCCCGGACAGGCCTGCGTCTTCTACGAGGCGGCCGAGGGCCAGGCCCGTGTGCTCGGCGGCGGGGTCATCGCCGGCACCATGCCGTCGGCCCGCGCGACCGGCGCCGCCGAAGCGGCGCTCGCCGCCGCCAGATAATCAGCGCATGATCGCTTCGCAAAACTGCCGCTGCGCTGGTGATCGTGACGGCGGCGGTCTCCGTATGCGGCGCTGACGTCCAGCAATGGCGGATCAGCTCGACAAAGCGGTCGTCGCCAAAGCCTATGCGCGCTGGGCGCCGATCTACGATTTCGTCTTCGGCGCGGTATTCGAACGCGGCCGCCAAGCGGCAGTCGCCGCGGCCGAGCGGATCGGCGGGCGCATCCTCGAAGTCGGAGTCGGCACCGGGCTGTCCTTGCCGGATTATTCCTCGGCAAACCGGCTCGTTGGGGTGGACCTTTCGGCGCCGATGCTGCGCAAAGCCAAGGCCCGCGTCACCGAGCGTCAGCTTGGCAACGTCAACGGGCTCGCCGTGATGGATGCGCAGCATCTCGCATTTGCCGAAGCGGCTTTCGATGTGGTGGTAGCACAATACGTGATTACGGCGGTGCCCGATCCGGAGGCGACGCTTGATGAGTTCGCACGCGTCACCAGGCCGGGCGGCGAAATTGTCCTGGTGAATCATCTCGGCGCCGAGAGCGGCCTGCGTGCGACGGCTGAGAAATGCTTCGCGCCGCTGGCGCGTCGCCTCGGCTGGCACCCGGAATTCGGCTGGCAGCGGCTGGCGCGCTGGGCGGCGCGTCATGGCGGCGTCGAACTCGTCGAGCGGCGCGCGATGCCGCCGCTCGGTCATTTTTCCCTGATCCGGTTCGCACGCATGGCGCGTCTATAGCGTGATTGATTCAGACTGAATCGATTGTTGTTCTAGGTTTCGTATGGAGCATGATCTTTTCGGACCTGCCTTCGCCCGCCGAAGCCTCGAACGAAAGGACTCGCGACTGGCTAGGCTTCGCGCAGGCGGGAAACCGGTTCCCACTTTTCCGGATCATGCTCTAGCCGCGGCGCTCGGCTTCCCAATGTCCGGAGCATTGCGAGGTCGACGAGCGGCCGCTCCAGGAACCTTGACCGTAATTGCCCGATAGCCGGCCGTAACCGGTTGCCGACTGTCCACCCGCGCTGACGCCGACCCGCGCGCGACCGGCGCCATCGACACCGCCGGATACGCTGAATGATGGATCGTCGTAATAGACCCGGCCGTCGGCGATCCGCAGCGCATAGCGGTAGGCGCGATCGCAGGTGCCGTGGTCAGTGATGATGAGTACGCTCCAGGCGCCGTCGAATGGCGTTCGCGCCATCACAGCCAATGAGCCGAACAAACATATCGTGAGAAAAAGTGCCGAAAGTCCGGCGAGAATGCTGCGCTTCATCCTGATCTCCGTTCTCGGCTTTATGCGCAAGAACTATGCGCAAGGACTCGGCGGACACGCCGGCCTGCCGCACATGTAGGCGTTCCGGCGCGATTGCCAACCCGTGGATCAACCCTTGCACCAAGCCGCGCAAGAAGCCCGTTCAAAACGCGCTCCCGCGCGAACGGCTCGCGCGTCCTTTCGTTCGAGGCTTCGGCGGGCGAAGGCAGGTCGAAAAGATCATGCTCAAACAACAAGCTAAAGCGAAATACAATCAACCTAAAATTATTTCGCTTTAGCCGGTTAGCGCCGGCTCATCGGCTACGGCTCTGCCGTTCTGCAGGCGCAGCATGCGGTCGCAGGAAACCAGGCTCTGATCGCGATGCGCGATCATCACGATGGTCGGGCGGGGCTTGAGATCGAGCATTGCCTTGATGATTCTCCGCTCCGCCGGAACGTCGATCGCGCTCGTCGCTTCGTCGAGCACGAACAGGAAGGGCCGGCGGAGCACGGCGCGGGCAAGACACAACCGCTGGCGCTCGCCGCCGGAAATGAGCGTGCCGCGTTCGCCGAGCACGGTGTCCAGCCCTGCCGTCAAGCCGGCCACGAAATCGTCGACACCGGCAATGGCGAGCGCGTCCCAGATCTCGGCGTCGGCTGGCCTGTGGATTGGCCCATAGCAAATTCCGGCGGATGGTATCGCGGAACAAATATGGGTCTTGGACGACATAGCTGACACTGTCCCGCCACTTGATCGCCGCCGCGCCGCGAAGCGGTACGCCGCCGACCGCAATCTCGCCGGAATCTGGTTCAATGAGCCCGATCAACAGGTCGGCGAAGGTCGTCTTGCCTGCGCCGGTCGGGCCGCTCACGCCGAGGAACGTCCCCGGCGCAATAGTCAGATTGAGGCGCTCGATCCCGGCGCCTGCCCGGCTCGATCGGTCATAGTGGAAACTGACGTCGCGAAACACGATGGCGCCCGGCGTAATCGCGGGTGCAGGCCGCGTGTCAGGCGCATCTTGCGTGGCGAGATCGCGTTCGAGGCGGAGAAATTCCGCGTGCGCGGGAACCGTGCCGGCGAATTGCTGCAACATCTGACTCATTTGCATCGCCGGCCCGGAGATGCGGGAAAAGATGAAAAGCAATGTCAGGATGACCGCCGCTTGAACGTCGAACAGCACCAGGCCGACAAAGGCAATCAGCGCGCCGACTAGGCCGGCTATGATCGAAGCGGCGAGCCGGTTGCGATTCTCCTGACCAAGATAGGCGAGTTGCTCGCGCTTGAGCCTGTCGAGACTGTCCTGAAATTCGGCGACGAAATTGGCTTGACGGTTTTGCGCCGCGGAGAGCTTCAGCCCGCCGAGGAACTGCGAGGTCTCATGCATCAGCTCAATTCCCATGTGGCTTAACCGCGCCCCGAAATCATGCGCCCGCCGCAGCATGACAAAGCCCACACCCGCACCGATCGCAATCAGGATCAGAGCTACGACGGTCAAAAGAGGTGCGAGAAGGAAGGCAATGACGATCTGCGCTCCGATAATGACCAGCGTCGCGGCGAACTGCACTATGTAGTGCGTCGCCGTGCCGACGCGGTGAATGTCACCGCTCATCAGGTGGGTAACGCGCGCATGCTGCAAGCGCGATACTACCGGCCAGGGAGCTGCGGCGAGCCGCCCGGCGAGGCGGGCGCGGACGGTTTCGATAAAGCCCATTTCGATCCGCGCCAGCGTGACGTTGCGGCGGGCAACGATAATCGCCCGGATGACCACCAGTCCTGCAAATAGGCCGAGCAACAGCGACAGGCGTGCCGTGCGCGTCTGCGCGCCGGCGATTTCGAACGCCTGCATAAGAAATCTGTGCGTCCATCCGGTGCCGGTATCGGAGGCGGTGATGAGCGACAACAACGGCACCAGAAGAAGGAGACCAGCGCCTTCGAAGGTTGCGGCGAGAACGGCGAGCGCCGACGCCATGACCCCGCTCAACCCGGCAAACGCGGCGAAATCGCGGACAAACGCGATCGCCTGCCGCAGCAGGCCGGAAATGGGCGCGTCGGAATCGGTCGGGCTCAGACTTGTTCATCGGCCCCAATCGCTGCTGCTTGGCGCCGAAGTTCCCGCCCAGCGACACGCCCACCGCGCAGCCGCAGGTTCGGGCCTGCCATGCCGCAAGACCCCCTTAGGTGTCAGTAGCATAAAGCCCGGCGCGCGGCTGCAAGCAAGCCGTCCGCAGGCCGCCTGGCGGGGGCAGATCCCGCTTGGAAAGCGAGCGCCGCTGTCATAAATGTGCGTCCTGCGCACGGGCGAGACGCTCGTTACCCTTGGCAAGGTGACCGATCGCAGCGGCGGCTGATTTGCGCAGAATTGGCGTCGAGACTTGGCGCGGCGTGCAAGGATTGGCGGAGTAGCTCAGTTGGTTAGAGCAGCGGAATCATAATCCGTGTGTCGGCGGTTCGAATCCGTCCTCCGCTACCAATTTACGTCTTGAATGCCCGCCGCGTTGACGCGCCGCTGCTCTCAAGCTGGTCAGTTCGACAGACCAAAAGGTGCCAAGCGCGTCGTCAACTGACGTGCGGCCCTCGCATGACCTTGAGCACCGATTCGATGTGCCGCCACGTTTGGGCATCCTCGGTGTTACCTTTTTCCTCATAGCGGCACGCCCTTTGCGCAGCCGTAACAACAGCCTTGTCGCCATAGGCTTCAAGCAATTGCCGCGCATAGTCATGAATTTCGATCTCGCCCATCCTCATGACATCGTCCTCGTGTGATTGAGCCGTGGTCGCGCCACGCTGACGCTAATTCAGGCCAGGTTCAAAGGTTTCCGCCGCGGCATCGACGTTGACGCGTCCTGGCGCAATATCTGGCGAAATCTGGCGCAATACGCGAATTAACGCGCCTAATTAAAGCGTCCTTGGCGCCGGGAACTTTCAATGCGTCGCGCGTGGAGTTGCGAGTGGAGTGGGCGCGAAGGATTAGCCGCCGAGGCTGTCCGGCTCGGGAACCTCTTCGATTGCGCCGGTTTTGAACGGGCTGTGCTCCTCGGAGGGCAACTTGGTCCGCAGCGGCGGGGCGTGTTCGCCGCGCCAGCGCATCCGCGTTAACGCCGCTTCCGCCTCGGTGAGGAGCTTGCGCATGATCTCGTCGACCGCGAGGATCTCCTTGATGCCTCCCGCGGTCTGACCAGCCGTCAACAGACATTCATGCTGCCGGCCGGCCTGCGTGGTCGAGACAATCTGGCCACGCAGACGATCGCGCTCGCGGCGCGCCTCGTCACGTTTGCTGCCCCATTCCGTCAGAAATTCCGTCGGTAACGAGCGCAGCACGGTCTTGAATCCGGCGCTGCCCGGCAACGGCGTGATGTCGTTGAGCACCTCGGCCTTCAGCGCCTGTTCCGACTTGGCGTCGACGATGGCTTGCTTCCATTCCGGCGGCGCCGGAGCTTCCTTCGACGCGATAAAGCGAGTGCCGAGATTGACGCCGGCGGCGCCGAGCATGAGCGCTGCGGCAATGCCGCGGCCATCAAAAATACCGCCCGAGGCCACGACCGGAATTGGCGACACCGCATCGACCACTTGCGGCACCAGCGTCATGGTGCTGACCTCGCCGCAATAGCCTCCGGACTCGCTGCCCTGCGCGCTGATCGCATCGGCGCCGCGCTCGGCGGCTTGCACGGCCTGATCCACCGTCGTGACTTGCACCATCACTCGCGCGCCGGCGTCGTGCGCTTGCCGCAGCAGATCGCCCGGGTCGGCCAGCGTGAATGAAATGACCGCGGGACGGGCTTGCAGCGTGTAGCGAAACGCCTCGGCATCGAGCGTCTGCGGGATGTGATTGATGGCGAAAGGCCGCTGCGTAAGCCTCGCCACCATGTCGATATCGCGCTTGATGGCCGCGAAGCTGCGGAACAGCGTGCCGATCCCGCCCAACCCGCCGGCATTGGAAACCGCGGCCGCGAGCTCTGCCGAGGTGCAGGTGCCCATCGGCGCCAGAATGATCGGCACCTCGATGCCGAACAGAGGGCAAAGCGGAGTTGTCAGCATGGTGTCGTTTCCACACATCCGCTCGGCACGCGGGACTGCCAATGTAAGCAATCGGGCGGCGTCGAGACACCTTCAGCTACTGGGGCATCATAATACGGCTAATTATCGGCTGCGCAGCCTGTTTTCTGCTTGGCTTGAGCGGTGGCCGACCAAAAACCTCCAGATGCATGGTGGGAACGCTGGCGCCCGCCCCGATGTTCTCACCGCATGCGCTGCGGATCAGCGCGTGCGTTTCTTAGTTCAAGGACGTTTGCCATGACCCAAAGGTTTAAAATCGGCGATCATGTAAGTTGGAATTCGGAAGCTGGCCGGGTGAGGGGGAAAATCGTGAGGGTGCACATCAAAGACCTGAACTACAAAGGCTACGTCCATCACGCGAGCGCAGATGCACCGCAATACGAAATCAAAAGCGATAAGCCCATGTCGCCCTGCACAAAGGCAGGGCGCTGCGGCGTCTCCGCTAGCGCGGCTTTGGCGGCATTCAGCGGCTATCGTCGTCGGTGCCGCGCTTACTGAAAAATACGTGATAAAAGACCGCGTCCCAGGCATTGTGGATGCCAATGAACAACAACAGCAGGGCCGCTGCGC
>DASXJB010000090.1:0-2998 GCA_036497645.1 Xanthobacteraceae bacterium | reverse complement strand
GCGCGTCGCCGGGCGTCAATGACAGCCGATCGCCGACATCCGCAAATGCCACCAGACTTTCGATGTCGTGATAACCGTCGGCGCGGCGGCCGAGCACGCGCAGGGTCAAATTGACTTTGGCCGGCGCGCTTTCGACGAGGTCAGAAGACAAGGAGGCCGCTTAGCCCCCGTCACCGGATTTTTTCGTTTTCACGACATCGGCCGGCTTGTCAGCTGCCGCTGCGGAGGTTGAAGACGAGGTGTCAGCGTGCAGGCCCTCTTTGAGCTTGGCCTCGATCTTCGGCAGTTCTTCCGGATCGGGATTGAGATCTTTGGCGTGCGACCATTGGAAATGCGCTTCCAGCGTGCGGCCGACCCGCCAATAGGCGTCGCCGAGATGATCGTTGATGGTCGGATCCTCTGGCTTGAGCTCGACCGCGTGGTCAAGGTTCTTCACCGCTTCGTCGTAATTGCCGATCCGGTAATAGGCCCAGCCGAGCGAATCGACGATGTAGCCGTCGTCCGGCCGCTGCTCGACAGCGCGCCGGATCATGTCCATCCCTTCGTCGAGATGGATGCCTTGATCGATCCACGAATAGCCGAGGTAATTGAGCACCAGCGGCTGATCCGGATAGAGGCTGAGCGCCTTCTTCATGTCAGCTTCGGCCGCCGGCCATTGATGCGAGCGCTCGTAGCAAATGCCGCGGAAGTAGAACATCACCCAGTTCGCCTTCTCTGGGTTCGCCACGTTGTCGATGGCCTTGCCGTAGGTGTCGCCGCAGCCGGCAAAATCCTTGCGCGCGCGCTGGATGTTGCCAAGCTCGACGATCGCTTCGGTGTCCTTGGGACGTTCGCTAATGACGCGTTCGAGAAGCTTCTTGGCTTCGTCGGTGCGCTCGAGTGCGTCGAGATCCACTGCCATCTGAATCTGGGCGTTGCGCGCGAGCACTGAGCTCGCCGGAATCCGCTCATAGGCCTTGATCGCGAGGTCCGGCTTTTTCAGCTGCTCGTAGAGATCGCCGAGCGAAAGCAGCGCCATCGGATGCGTCGGTTCCAGATAAAGCGCCAGCTGCAGATAAATCAGCGCCAGATCTTCGCCGCCACGGCGGCCGATTGACGCGCCGAGCCCATAAAGCGCTTCGGCGGCGCCGGCCTGCGGCGACTCGACCAAAGGCGGCAGCTTGGCGCCGGCCGAGATGTCCCGGACCTCCTGATTGATGACCGGATGATCGGGAAGGAGCTTGGCGAAATCCGCGTAGATCTTGAGCGCTTCGTCCTTGTTGCCGGTGCGCGACAGATAACGGCCGTAGGCCTGCACAGTCCGCAGGGCCTGGGAGTCGGCCTTGTACGCGTTGGCGAAGCGCTTACCGGCGCCCTTCTTGTCGTTGGCGAAGTCAAGGATCAGCCCGGCGTGGAGGTCCTTGAAGATGCCGTACCAGTCCGGGCCGGACAGCTTGTCCAGCGTCTCGACTGCGGCGCGGCTGTCGCCGGCACCGGCTTGCGCCCAAGCCGACAACAACGCCGCCGTCAGGTCGGTGACCGGACCGCGGACCGACTGCGCGAGATTTTGCCGCGCCGAGGCATAGCGTTTCTGTTTGAGATCGCGCACGCCGACCACCAGCCGCGAAATGCGGTCGTTGCGATCCATACTGAGCAGGCGCTCGCCGAGCTTGCTCGCCTCGTCGACATTGCCCTCCGTCAGCACGGAGAGGAATGTGCGGCTCAGCAGGTCGGGATTACGCGGATCGAGCTTGAGAACGTCGCGGTAATAGGCCGCGGCGCGAGCTGAATCCCGTTCAGCGCCGGCGTGGCGGGCTGCCAAATAGCTGCCGGCCGCGTTTTCGGGCGAAAGCTGTTCTTGCGCCGGTACCGGCGCGGCAAGGGACGGAAAGCTCAAACCTAAGGCAATGCCGAGAATGGCGGCATGCCGAGGCAGCAGCGAGTGAATCACGACATCTCCATAGGCAAAACTCGACCGGCGGAACGGGAATCGGCGCGCCTGTTATGCTCGGTCGGCGCGAGAATGTACTTTTTGCCGCAAGCCCGCAAGCACGCAAAACCCGGCAGCGCCGAGGCTATTCTCGCGCCCGGACGGCTGGGTAGGCCCTAACGGCGGCAAAATCGGGGCGGGCGCGTGCGGCGATTGCAACGGTGACCCGGCACCAGGCGCGCCACCCATCTCTCCTAGCCGAGATAGCGAATAGCGAATAGGAAACCAGCCCGCTTTGCAATTCGCTACTCACTATCCGCTACTCACTATTCGCGATTCGCCGATCACATATTCGGATAATTCGGGCCGCCGCCGCCTTCAGGGGGCTCCCAGGTAATGTTCTGGTTGGGGTCTTTGATATCGCAGGTTTTGCAGTGGACGCAGTTCTGCGCGTTGATCACAAAGCGCGGCTGCCCGCCTTCCTCGACCCATTCATAAACGGCGGCCGGGCAGTAACGCGCCGACGGTCCGGCATAGACGTCGTGCTCGGACGATTTCTGCAAGGCATTGTCACGCACCAAGAGGTGGACCGGCTGATCCTCCTCGTGATTGGTGTTGGACAGATAGACCGAGGACAACCGATCGAATGTGAGCCGCCCGTCGGGCTTGGGATAGGCGATCGGCCGGCATTTCGCCGCAGGCTCGAGTGTTTCATAATCCGGCTTGCCATGCTTGAGCGTGCCGAGCACCGAGAATCCGAGCGTGCTTGTCCACATATCGAGCCCGCCGAGCGCGACGCCGACAAGCGTCCCCAGCTTCGACCATAACGGTTTGGCGTTGCGCACCCGCCACAGATCGCGGCCGATCGGCGAAGCGCGCCACGCTTGCTCGTAGCCCGAAAGCTCGTCATTGCCGCGGCCCCCCGCCAGAGCCGCGGCGACATGTTCGGCCGCCAGCATCCCGGACAACATGGCGTTATGAGTGCCTTTGATGCGCGGCACATTGACGAAGCCGGCTGCGCAGCCGATCAGCGCGCCGCCGGGAAAAGCGAGCTTCGGCACCGATTGCCAGCCGCCCTCGGTGATGGCG
>DASXJB010000089.1:0-24828 GCA_036497645.1 Xanthobacteraceae bacterium | reverse complement strand
TCGATCTGGCCACGCGACCACTTCTGACGCAACACGATCGCGCCGCGATAATCGAGCCCAACGATGTGGAACGAGTTTTTACCAATATCAATGCCGATCACGGCAACTGCGCTGTTGAGGTTCTGGGACATGGCGTGCTCCTTTGTCTTTGAAGCCCCTTGCCAGATTCGTCCCTGGCGGGGCAGGAGCACGGCCGGACCATCCCATTAGCAGACATTGCCTCCTTTCAGTCTGCTCGGCGCAGCGGCTTCCCTATACGGATTTCTGGGAAACGTGGACGATCTCCGAACCAGCTAAACCTTTGAGATTATTGTACGTTTGTCGACGGCTCAGTAAGAACACCGCCTGTTCGCCGAACAGATTCCAGAACCACCACGGCATTTTTAGCCGCATGCGTCCGCCCCAGGCGTTGAGCGCCACCGCCTGCTCCATCTTGGCGCCGGCGGCATGGCACAATTCGCGAAAATCCTTGATGCTGCAGAAATGGATGTTCGGCGTCTCGTACCAGGCATAGGGCAGATTGTCGGTGCGCGGCATGTGCCCGCCGAAAAAGATCTGCAACCGGATGCGCCAGTGGCCGAAATTCGGAAACGACACGATGCCGTGTTGGCCGATGCGTAGCATGTGCTCAAGTACGCCGCGCGGCCGGCGCGTCGCCTGCAGCGTCTGCGACAGGATGACGTAATCGAAAGCGTCGTCGGGATAATCTTCGAGGTCGGTATCGGCGTCGCCCTGGACCACGGCGAGGCCTTTGGCGACGCATTCATTCACGCCCTCGCGCGAGAGTTCGATGCCGCGGCCGTCGACGCCGCGGCTTTCCAGAAGCCGCAGCAATTCGCCGTCGCCGCAGCCGACGTCGAGCACGCGCGCGCCGCGCGCCACCATGTCGGCGACTACCAGCAAGTCGACGCGCGAGCCGCTGGGGCCGCGCGCGGCCTCGGCCATGGTCAGATCGTATTTCAGGCGGGACAACATGCTCACCGCCCAGCCAGGCCCCGCGCCTTTGCGGCGCCGTCCAAAAAACCGCGCACGATCGCGAACAATTCCGGCTCATCGAGCAGGAAAGCGTCGTGGCCCTTGTCGGTCGTGATTTCGGCGAACGAAACCCGCGCACCGGCGGCATTGAGCGCATGCACGATCGCGCGCGATTCCGGGGTCGGGAACAGCCAATCGCTGGTGAACGAGATCACGCAGAACCGCGTCGGCGCGCCGCGAAAGGCTTCCGCCACGACGCCGTCGTAGTCGGCGGCGAGATCGAAATAGTCCATCGCGCGGGTCAGATAGAGATAGGAGTTGGCGTCGAACCGTTCGACGAAGGTGATGCCCTGGTGGCGCAGATAGGATTCCACCTGAAAGTCGGCGTCGAACGAGAAGGTCGGGTTGTCGCGATCCTGAAAGCGGCGGCCGAATTTGCGGTGGAGCGCCGCATCCGAAAGATAAGTGATGTGTGCGCCAATCCGCGCGACCGCGAGCCCGCGGCGCGGATTGGTGCCCTCGGCAAAATAACGTCCACCGCGCCAATCCGGATCGGCCATGACCGCCTGGCGGCCGACTTCGTGAAAGGCGATGTTTTGTGCCGAATGCCGGGTCGAACCGGCGATCGGCAGTGCCGCGAACACGCGGCGCGGATAGCTCGCCGCCCATTGGAGCACCTGCATGGCGCCCATCGAGCCGCCGGTCACAACGAACAGCGATTCGATGCCGAGGTGATCGAGCAGCATCGCCTGGGCGCGAACCATGTCGCGCACGGTGATAACCGGAAACTCGAGGCCCCAGGGCATGCCGGTCGCCGGATTAGTCGAGGCCGGTCCCGAAGTGCCCATACAGCCGCCGACCACATTCGGGCAGATGACGAAATAGCGTTCGCTATCGATCGGCTTGCCCGGCCCGACCATGGTCTCCCACCAGCCCGGTTTCCCGGTCACCGGATGATCGTTGACGACATGCTGATCGCCGGTGAGCGCATGGCAGATCAGAACGGCGTTGCTGCGCGCAGCGTTAAGCGTGCCGTAGGTCTGATAGGCGATCTGGAAAGGAGCGAGATCGACGCCGGCGTCGAGCCGCAGCGGCTTCTCCAGGCCAAAGCGCACGACGGGCGAATGCGGGTCATCCGCTTCACGCGTGCGGTCGGCAAGGTCAAGCGTTGCGCCGATATCGGCCATTTCTCTCTGCTTTCCGGCTAACGCCTTTTCCGAATAACGCCGGATCTGGCGCGGCGAGCCGTCAAACCGGCGTAAATAGGCCCCTTCGCCCGGGAGTCAATGTTTTCTTTGCTTTCGGCCTTAACGACTCCTATCAAATGGGCCAAAGCCGAGGCCTTAATAAGCCAAGACGTGAACGATGCCGAAATCGCCGCGCAAAACTACGCCGTCACTTGCCGATCTGCGTCGCGACATCGATCGCATCGACGCGGACATGCATGCGCTGTTGATCGAACGCGGCGAAATTATCGACCAGCTGATCGCGGTGAAGAAGACCGAAGAGACCGGCTCCGCGTTCCGCCCGGCGCGCGAAGCCGAGATGATGCGCCGCCTGGTGCAGCGGCATCACGGCAGCCTGCCGCTCGATACCGCCGAAAGCATCTGGCGCGTCATTATTTCGACCTTCACCTATGTGCAAGCGCCGTTCTCGGTGCACGCCGATCTCTCGACCGGCGACGCCTTGATGCGCGATACCGCGCGTTTTCACTTCGGCTTCACGGTGCCATTTGTGCCGCATATGGGCGCAGCGTCGGTCGTCGAAGCGGTCACGGCATCGAAAGGCGATCTCGGCCTCGTTCCGGCTTTTGCCGTCGCCGGCTCCGGCCCGTGGTGGACCGCGCTCGAATTCGCAAGCGCGCCGAAGATCATCGCCCGGCTGCCCTTTGCCGAACGAGCCGACCATCCGGCGGCATTGCCGGTCTTTGTAATTTCTCGTGCCGCTCCCGACGCCATGGTGGTCGAAACTGAGACGTGGAGCATGCGGGTGTCCGGCTGGAGCGCCAACGCGGTGCGGGCCTTGGCCGAATTCGCCGACGTCATTGCCGTCCCGGACCGCGCCTTCGATGGGGCTGCGCTGCTCGTCTCGGTAGCGCATGGCAGCGTCGATACGATCTCTGCGGCATTGGTTAAGAGCGGCGCCTCGATCCGCTCCTCGGCCCTCGTCGGCAGTCACGCAACCCGCTATACCGTGCCCTGATTTTTCTCCACCGCCGCGCGCGGGGAGGCCAAATTAAGAGAACTTGTGATGCCTGCAATGCGTCCCCAGCCACGCCCCGGCGTGCTCGACATCGACGCCTATGTGCCCGGCAAGAGCAGTGCACCGGGCGCGGCCAAGGTGTTCAAGCTGTCGTCGAACGAGACGCCGCTCGGGCCGAGCCCGCGCGCGATTGCGGCCTATAAGACCTGGGCCGATCACCTCGAAGATTATCCGGATGGCGCGGCCAGCGATCTGCGCGAAGCGATCGGGCGCGCTTTCGGGCTCGACCCCGACCGCATTGTCTGCGGCGCAGGTTCGGACGATCTGTTGCACCTCTTGGCGCACGCCTATCTGGTGGACGGCGACGAGGCGATCCACACTACGCACGGTTTTCTGATCTATCCGATCGTGACGCTGGGCGCGGGCGCAAAACCCGTCGTCGCGCCGGAGAAGGATTACACGGCCGATGTCGATGCCATCTTGGCCGCTGTGACCAAGAAGACGAAGATCGTCTTTATCGCCAATCCGAACAATCCGACCGGCACCTGCCTGTCGTTCGACGAGGTCAAACGCCTGCACCGCGGGCTGCCGCCGGATGTGCTTCTGGTGATCGATGCCGCTTACTCCGAATATGTCCGGCGTAACGACTACGAAGCCGGCATCGAACTGGTCGCCACCTCCGAGAACGTGGTCATGTGCCGAACGTTCTCCAAAATCCACGGGCTCGCGGCGCTCCGCCTCGGTTGGATGTTCGCGCCCGCCCACATTGTCGACGCGATCAATCGCATTCGTGGCCCCTTCAACGTCACCGGACCAGCTATCGCCGCCGGCGTTGCCGCGATCGAGGACCTCGAGCATCAGGAGCGCTCGCGTGAACACAACACGCGCTGGCTCAATTGGCTGACGGCGGAAATTGGCAAGCTCGGGCTGAAGGTCACGCCGAGCGTCGCCAATTTCGTGCTGATCCATTTTCCGGAAAGTAAGGGACGCACCGCGAAGGATGCCGACGCCTTCCTTACCGCGCGCGGGCTCATTTTGCGGCAGACGACCGCCTATAAGCTGCCGAACGCGTTGCGCATGACGGTGGGCACCGAGGAAGCCAACCGCCTGGTCGTCGCCGCGCTCAAAGAATTTTTGGGGCAGAAGTGATGGATGCCGTCGCCATTTTTCAGCTGTCCACGACGGGGGAGAGGTAAAGCTCGCGCCATGAGCAGCCAAGAACCCCTGTTTAACCGCCTCGCGCTGATCGGCGTCGGATTGATCGGCTCGTCGATCGCGCGCGCGGCGCGCGCACAAGGCGCGGTGCGCGAGATTGTCGCCACCGCGCGGTCGCCGGCGACACGGCGGCGCGTGGCTGAATTGGGGCTGGCGGATCAGGTCGTCGAGAGCAACGGCGCCGCGGCGGCGGGCGCCGATCTCATCATCGCCTGCGTGCCGGTCGGGGTTTGCGGCGAAGTGGCCAAAGCGATTGCGCCGCATCTCAAGCGTGGCGCGATCGTTTCGGATGTCGGATCGGTGAAGGCCGCGATCGTGGGCGACATGGCCCCGCACTTGCCCGCGGGAGTGCACTTCGTGCCGGCGCATCCAGTTGCCGGCACCGAGCATTCCGGCCCCGACGCCGGCTTCGCCGAACTTTTTGTTGACCGCTGGTGCATTCTCACCCCGCCACAAGGGACTGAACCCGCCGCGGTCGACAGGCTGGCGGCGTTTTGGCGCCTGCTCGGCGCCAATGTTGAAACCATGGCGCCGGACCATCATGACCTGGTGCTGGCGATCACCAGCCATCTGCCGCATCTGATCGCCTACACGATTGTCGGCACCGCCGACGAATTGGCCGAAGTGACGCGTTCTGAGGTGCTCAAATTTTCCGCCGGCGGCTTTCGCGATTTCACCCGCATTGCCGCCTCGGACCCGACCATGTGGCGCGATGTTTTCCTCGCCAACAAGGATGCGGTCTTGGAAATGCTGGGCACGTTCAATGAAGATCTGGCGCAATTGACCCGGGCCATTCGCCGTGGCGACGGCGAGGCCTTGTTCGAACATTTCAAACGGACGCGAGCTATACGGCGCGGGATTGTCGAAATCGGCCAGGATTCGCCGGCGCCGGATTTCGGCCGGTCGCATCCCGGTCTGCCCGCTGCTCCTCTGCCGCGACCCTACGCAGCGTCGGACGACTAGACCGTACCGGCGGCACCGCATCCGCCGCGACCAGGAGCTTGGTCTGTAATTGCGGGCGTGGGGTCAACCCCCGCTAGCGCGGAGGCAAACGGTCAAATGTCTGCAAGCCATTTGGAATGACATGGAAGGGCTGTTTGTCGACGGTATAGATCGCCATTTGAGTCGTGCCAAATAGACCCGGATTATCAAGCGTGCCGACCTTTAGGATTACCAGCGGCAGACCCGGTCGTCGCGTTGTTAGATGGGTCCCGCATTCGCCACAAAACTCACGCGTCACTGGGCTTTCGAGATCGGAACGCGAAAATTTGCGCGGTTCGCCGCTTATGTAACGAAACCCCTGAGGCGCCACGAGCATGAACATGTTCGGCGCCCCACCGCTGATGTACTGGCATTCGCGGCAATGGCATTGTGCCTTGAGTCGAGGTTCGCCTTCCGCCACGTAGCGAATTTTGCGGCAATAGCACCCGCCTTCGAATTTCATGGATAAAACCCCCAAACAAAGTCATTTTAGCACGCTATAGAAAAATGGGAGTAGGACCGCGCCAGGCGGTCTGGCCGGCCTAGGGTCAAAACTCATTATTTGCGCGACCGCGACGCTGGGCATTTCGGCCGCTGGCTAGGCGCAAGGAGCGATGTGATCTATCCGATCATGAGCGACGAGGAACGACGCCACCCGAAAGGCCCGCGTCCCTTCGGGTTGCAGCGAAAATCGCCGCCGTGTTCGTCGAAGGGCTCGACCGTATTGCCGATACGCTCTTCGCCCTTCTCCTGCCCGGCGAGCGATTTTGGCTGCAACGCGGCTCGCGCAAATAATGAGTTTTGACCCTGGCTCGCCATTTCGACGCCATAGGAGCTAGCGCAGTTCCGCTGCTAGATTGCGGGCGCGGGGCGAATCACGATGCCGGCCTTGCGGAGGACCGCGTGATCCGATTTGAGAATGTCGGCTTGCGCTATGGCTTCGGCCCGGAGGTCCTGCGCGACCTAAGCTTCCACATTGACAGCCATTCTTTTCAGTTCCTCACCGGTCCATCGGGCGCCGGGAAAACCTCGCTGCTGCGCCTGTTATTTCTGTCGCTTAAGCCCACGCGCGGTCTGATTTCGATGTTCAACCGGGATACCGCAACGCTGACGAAGGACGACCGCGCCACGCTGCGCCGCCGCATCGGCATCGTTTTCCAGGATTTTCGTCTGCTCGATCATCTGACCACATATGAAAATGTGGCGCTGCCGTTCCGCGTGCTGGGCAAGGAAGAGGCCGCGTATCGCGGCGAAGTTGTCGAGTTGTTACAATGGGTCGGTCTCGGCGAGCGCATGGACGCGCTGCCCCCGGTGCTGTCGGGCGGCGAAAAACAGCGGGCCGCAATTGCGCGCGCCGTGATTGCACGGCCGCAGCTGTTGCTCGCCGACGAGCCGACCGGCAACGTCGATCCCAATCTCGGCCAGCGGCTGCTGCGGCTGTTCATTGAGCTCTATCGATTGGGAACCTCGGTCGTTATCGCCACGCACGACATCGCGCTCATGGACGAGTACGACGCCCGGCGTCTGGTGCTGCACGAGGGACGATTGCATGTCTACGAGTGAGCCCTTCGACACAGCGGCGCGATCATGGGCCGAGCGCGAAGCAGCTTCGGCCATTGCCGCGCGCCGGGGGCCCACTCCGATCGTGCCGAGCGATTCAATTGCCGGGCGATCGCTGGGCGCGGTCGTTGCCATCATGACGTTCCTCGCCGCGCTGGCCGCCGGCGCGGCCATGTTGATCGCCAGCGCAGCGAGCGACTGGCAGTCGGAGGTCGGGCGCGAGGTGACGATCCAAGTTCGCCCCGTTCCCGGGCGCGATCTGGAGGCTGACGTCGCGGCCGCTTCCGCCATCATGCGCCAGGCCCCAGGCATCGCCGAGGTGCGCGCCTATACCAGGAAGGAATCCGCAGAGCTCGTCGAGCCATGGCTCGGCTCGGGCATCACACTTGGCGATTTGCCAATTCCACGCATTATCGTGGTCAAGCTTTTGCCTGGCGGCACCGCCAATTTCGCCGATCTGCGCAAAGCGCTCGCGGCGCAGGTGCCGGCCGCGAGTCTCGATGACCATCGCGGCTGGATCGATCGCATGCGAACGATGGCGGAAACCGCCGTCGCCACCGGCATGGTCATTCTCGCGCTCGTTATTGCCGTCACCGTACTATCCGTCACCTTCGCCACCCGCGGCGCCATGGCAACCAACCGGCCGACCATCGAAGTGCTGCATTATGTCGGTGCCACCGACAGCTTCGTCGCCAGCCAGTTTCAGCGGCATTTCCTGGTTTTGGGTCTCAAAGGCGGCGCGATTGGCGGCGGTGCCGCCATGGCGCTGTTCGGAATTCTGCAAGCAGCCGATGCCTGGCTCATCGGCACGCCAGGAGGTGACGAGGCGGCGGCTCTGTTCGGCAGCCTGGCGATCGGGCCTGCCGGTTATATCGCCATGTTTGTCGTTATCGTGCTGATGGCGCTGGTCACCGCTGTGGCGTCCCGCCGAACGGTCGGCCATACCCTGGAGAATATCGAGTGAGGCACGACACAGATGTCGATGAGCGCGTGACGAGTGGGTATGAGGCGGCCGCTTGCGGTCAAGCTTCGGCGAGGGAGTGCTGGGATGCCGAGCCTTAGAAAGGCGGTGAGACGGCGCCGGATCGGATCAATCGGCATCAAGCTCATTGTCCTTGCCGCGATCCTGCTTGTCGGCGGTTTCGGCTATTTCACTTGGCATCTGCCCGACCAAGAAGTCGAGCTCGACCGCGATGCCGACGGCATCGTGGTGCTGACCGGTGGCGACTCGCGCGTCAGCGACGCGCTCGCACTGCTCGCTGCCGGGCGCGCCAAGCGGCTCTTGATCTCTGGCGTTTATACCGGCACCACGACAAACGACATCGCCCGTCAGATGGTCGACTACAATCGCATGCTGACCTGTTGCGTCGATCTCGACTATTCGGCGGTCAACACGCTGGGCAATGCCGTGGGGACACGGCAGTGGACGCTGAAGAACGGCTTCCATTCTTTGATCGTTGTGACGTCCGCCTATCACATGCCGCGTGCGCTCGCTGAACTGTCGCACCAGCTGCCGGAAGTCGCGTTGATTCCGTACCCGGTCGTTTCCGACCGGTTGCGTGTCGAGCCATGGTGGTCGAATGGTGCGACCACAAAGGTCGTGTTGTCGGAATACTTCAAATACCTCGCCGCCAAGCTGCGCATGCAATTCGAGTCCCCGGCGTCGAGCTGAGCGCGAATGAGCGGACACCAGGGTCAGTCTTTCGAAAAGCTCTCAGTGTCCCGATTGTTGATTCTTGCCCGATCGGTTGCCTTCAACGCGCTGTTTTACGCGAATTTGCTCGTTCATATGATCGTGGCGCTGCCAACGCTGATGCTGCCTCATGCAGTCCTGGGCGCCTTCATCCGCTCCTATGCGCGCAGCAGTCTTTGGCTGCTGCGCGTCATCTGCGGTACCGAGGTCTCATGGCGCGGCATAGAAAATATCCCGCAAGGCGCCTGCATCGTGGCATGCAAGCATCAGTCGGCATGGGAGACCTTCGCGCTTTACACGGTGCTTGAGGACCCGATCTACATCCTCAAGCGCGAATTGATGTGGATCCCGCTATTCGGATGGTACACGTGGAAAGCCGGCCTGATCCCGGTCGACCGCAGCGCCGGCATGGCCGCCCTGGCCCGCATGACGGCGCGGGCGCAGAAGGCGATGGCCGGCCCACGCTCGCGGCAGCTCGTCATCTTCCCGGAGGGCACGCGCCGCATGCCCGGCGCCGAACCCAGCTACAAGCCCGGCATCGTGCATCTCTATGCCAAGATCGGCCTGCCTTGCGTGCCGGCTGCGCTCAATTCCGGATCGTTCTGGCCGCGCCGTTCGCTCGTTCGGCTGCCGGGCACGATCGTCGTGGAATTTTTGACTCCGATCGCTCCGGGGTTCGACCGGGCCGGATTCCTTCCGCATCTTCAAGACGCAATCGAAGACGCAAGCGCACGCTTGCTCCAGGAATCAGGAATCAGGAATCTGATCCCTGACAACTGATCCCGCTTGTTGATCCCCGCTTGCTGATTTCTGATCGCTGATTGCCGATCCCTGGTGACTGATTCCTGATCCCTGACTCGCCAGCCGCTCCGCCAGCAAATGCAAATCGCTCTCGCGATAACCGAGCGCTTCGAGCGCACGCACGGTTTCCAGCACATAATCGCGATTAGCCCCGGATTGGCCGTGGCCCTGACGCACATGATGCAAACTTTCCGTCAGCGTCAGCCGACCGGCATATTGCACGTGGCTGCGATCGATGACGTAGCACACCGCGCGAACGCGGCGCCGCGCGTGCTCTTCGAGCTCGATCTGCCGCATGGTTTCGACATAGACCGTCGTGACCTGCTCGCGCGCGCGCAAGTAATGCAGCGTTGCCGCGCGCGCCGTAGCGGCAACCCGATAGGCGATGCCGCGGCACATTCCGCCGCGATCAAGCCCAAGCACAAGCCCGGGCCGCTCCGGCGTGCCGCGATGGACAAACGAGAACACACAAAGGGCGCGATGCAGCCCGATCAGCCGGGCCGGGACCCGCTCGAGATGGGAAAATCCCGGCCGCCACATCAGTGAGCCGTAGGCAAAAACCCACAGGTCCTTGTTATCATGCTCAGCGGTCTTGATCATCGCCCCTGACGTGTCTTGGAATTCGCTTGGTGGTATTGGCGGTATTGGCTCGTAGTGGAGGTCGCGTGAAACTATGGCCGAACTTTGCGCCGGTCCAAAAGTCCAAAATAGGACCACAAGCCTGCATCTTCGAATGCCATGACGAGAGGTGACGAAGTGCGATGTCTGCGCAATCCCCGCTGAGCATGATGCAGCCGCGGCGGGCTGCGGCTCGCCCACGCCGCGGCCCTCCCCCGCGCCGGCGCTTCTGGCGCTTTCTCCTCCTCGCCGCCGTTATCGTGGCGCTGCCGATCGGCTGGACCGTGCTGTGGTCCTACGCCGCCTCGATCGCCAATGAGGCTTTGTCCGGATGGCTCAATCGCGAGGCGGCGCTTGGCCGCGTTTATGCGTGCGGATCGCAGACCATCGGCGGCTTCCCGTTCGGGATCGCGATCCGTTGCGACAAGGTGGCGGCCGCCTTCAAAAGCAATCGCCCGCCATTCGACGTCAGCGCCGGCGAGATCACATTCTCGGCGCAAGTGTTTCGTCCGACGCTGTTGAATGGCGAAATCAGCTCGCCAGTCACGCTCGCCGATCCGGGACAGGGACCGGCTTTTGTCGCCAATTGGTCGGCGGCGCGGCTGACATTGCTTGGGCTGCCGCCCGAGCCCGAACGCGTGACCGTTGATTTGACCAAACCCCGGCTCGACCGCACGGCCGGCCCGAACGCCGGAATGATCTTTCAGGCTGACCGGCTTGAGGTCGATGGCCGCATCATCGCGGGTTCCGCGCGCCGCAACCCTGTCATCGAAGCGAGCGGTAAGTTCACGGCGGCGCTGGCGCCGAGCTTTCATCCGCTGCTTGCCGAGCCGCTCCAAGCCGAGATCGATGCAGTCATGCGGGGTTTTAAGGATTTCCTGCCCAAGCCATGGCCCGTTCTGTTCCGTGACATGCAAGCCTCCGGCGGCGGTATTGAGATCAAAACCTTACGTCTTGCTCGTAGTGATGCCGCCCTGCTCGGCGCCGGCACGTTCACGATCAACGCATCCGGCCGGCTCGAGGGCGAGCTTCGCGTCACCATCGCCGGCGTCGAAAATATTGTACCGCTCATCGGCGTCGATCAATTGATCGGGCAAGGGATCGATCGGCTTACCGGCGGGAGCGGCTCGCCGACACAAGGGCTCGGCGCGCTTGACCGCTTGCTGCCGGGCTTGGGCGGCGTCGTGCGGGAGGGCGCCAGCGTCGGCTTGATCGAGACCATCAAAAGAATGGGCGAGCCCACCAAGCTCGACGGCAAGCCGGCGGTCGCGCTGCCGCTTCGCGTCACCGACGGCATCGTTTATGTCGGGATCATTCCAGTCGCTGCGGTGCCGGCCCTGTTCTGAGCGAGAAACGCGAGGTTTTTCTTCGCTGTTCTGTCATTGCGAGCGACCCGCCTTCGCTCGCTCGGCGAGCTACGGCGGGTATGAGTCCGCCGAAGCGCGTAGGCGGAAGCGAAGCAAACCAGAATCGGCATCCTGGATTGCTTCGTCGCCCGGGGGCTCCTCGCAATGACCCTAAATCGGCGTCCCACGCCGCTTGAGCATCAAGACGTGCATGCCTTCGAGCACCACTTCATTGCGCTGGTTATATAGCGTGATGGCGAGCCGGACGATGCCGCGGTCGTTGCCCTTGGGCTCGACGGAGACGACGGTGAATTGCGGCGTCACCGTATCGCCAATGAAGGCTGGCCGCTTGTATCGCGCTTCATTGCCGAGCACGGCGATCATGGACTCGGTGAGTTCCTGGCTGATTGGCGCCGCACCGAGCGCGCACAGTCCAAAAAGCAGAAGCCCGTGCGCCAGCGGCGCATCCCAGCCTTTGGCCCGCGCGTAATCGGCATCGTAATGAAGCGGATGCGCATCGCCGGTCATTTCCGCGAAAGCAGCAAAATGTTTATCGCTCAAAACTTGCGGCACCGACTTGAAGACTTCACCGGGGGTGAAATCGTCGAGATAACGCTGCGGCATGGTGCCGTCCATGATCTTTCCTCCCCTGCTTCCGGGGAGGATGACACTTTACTCAATCACCTTGTCGGCGCGTAAGAACAGCGAGGACGGCACGTCCTTCCACTGCCCTGCCCGGCCGTCGCGGAAAAATCGCTCGGCTTTTTCGGGGCGCGCACGAAAGCTCGCGACGACGGTGACTTCGCCTCCGGTCACTTACACAAATTCGCCGCGCTGACTCCGACCTGGACGATGCGCGGTTTGTCGACCCCGGCGACGCCGACAAACTTGAAGATCTTGTTGTCGATCTCGCGCTTGCGCGCGTTCTGGATGACGACCTTCTTGGCGCCGGTGATCAGCGGCCAGAACGCCGAAGCCTGCGGCTGCTTGGTCGCATCGGAACTGAAGGTGAAATCGATCCCGGTATTAGTCAGATAGGCATGACCCGACGAATCGGTGATCCAGAATTCCTCAATTGCGGACTTGGCGGCGATGTCCTTGAGAATCCCGTTGATCCCCTCCGTCGTCACGCCGTTTCTTTCCGCCGCGGCCACGAACTGCGCCGCCAGCATGGCTTCGCCGACCATGTGGCGGGCGATCGTGTCCTCGCAGTCGGCCGCGCGCGCCGGCGACACGGCGGCGAATAGCGCGAAGCAGACGCAAATAGCCGACCCAAGCAATCGAGCTTTCAACATCGCGCGTACCTCCTCCGTAGCGAGTGTAATGATCCCACATCGAATTGCTTGGCGCTTTCACAATTGCGGAAGCGGATTTTACCTCAACCCCCGCGCCGCGCGTGCCAGCCAACGACGGCATCAGGCACCGAGTCGGTCGAAGCAAAATATGGCTTGATGTCGAGGAGCGGCGTGTCGTCCACGCAGTCGACCCCGACAACGTAAAGCGCATTGCCTTCGACGCGGATAAGGCGCGCCACCGAAACCGCAATTGGGTTGGGACGCGCCGGCGAACGCAAGGCGAAGGTGCCGCGCTTCTCGCCATAGTGCAGCGGCACTTGCAGCACGAGATCGCGGCGCGTGCGATCCATCCAATAAAGCAACAGCACGTGGGTGACGGTCTCGAGCCCCTTCAGCCCCGGCGTCCAGCGCGGATCGAGCTCGACGGTGCAGATCGCGTCGGACTCGCGCGGATTCTTCGGACATTGCGCGCGGCTTTGCCACGGCGTGCGGATGCGGCCGATAAAATAGAGCGAGGCGTCGAACTCCTTCGGCGGCTCGACGGCGACCTCGCCCTCGCGCAAGGCGAGGAAGTCGTCACCGGCGCTCGCTTGGGCGCCTTTGCTCGGTTTGCGTTCGATCATTCTCGAACGGTGGCACGCGGCGGGGAAGATCGCTAGCGCGGAAAGCCCGCACCTTCGCGTCGCGAAAACGATTTTACCTACACTGCCCCTTGCGGGGGAGGCATAGGCGGCCTTCGACCGCCACGGATCAAGTCACGCCGACGCGAAGCATCGGCTATGGCGCAACGCGCGGCGGGGTGGGGGGAGCGCGCTGAAAGCGCGGTGCAAGCGAGACGTTCGGTGTCACCTCCTCCCGCTCGCGGAGCCTGTCATCGGGCGGCGCTTCGCGCCGACCCGTTGACTCGCGACCCCCGGATCAAGTCCGGGGGCAAGCTCTCCCCCTCCAGCGGGGAGGTGAAAAAGCGGCGCGCCGCGGGAACGGGGCCACATCCCACCGGCTTGGGAGATGGCCCCTTGCCTCCTCCCACTGCTTAAGGATATAAAGATATCCTTATATCCAAGGACAAGCTCCGCATGGACCATCCGCATTTAAGTTTTGCTGGCCTGACCGCCATTTTGAGAGGCGCCGGCGAGCCGACACGGCTGCGCATTCTGGCGCTGCTCGCCGAAGCCGAACTGACGGTTTCCGAGCTCACGGAGATTCTCCGGCAGTCGCAGCCGCGGCTGTCGCGGCATTTGCGGCTCCTCACCGAGGCGGGGCTGGTCGACCGTTTCCGCGAGGGTTCCTGGGCTTTCTTCCGTCTCGGCGAACGTGGCGGCACCGCTGAGCTTGCTCGTGCACTGATCGGCCGGCTCAAGACCGATGACGCGATCGTGCTCCGCGATCGCGAGCGGCTCACCGCCGTGCGCGCCAGCCGCGCCGCCGCCGCGCAGAATTACTTTCGGCGCCATGCCGCGGAGTGGGACCGCATTCGCCGGCTGCACGTCGCCGACGCCGCGGTTGAATTGGCGATCCGCACCGCGCTCGCCGACAAGCCGATCCGCTCGCTCCTTGATCTCGGCACCGGCACCGGCCGCATGCTCGAACTGTTCGGCGCCGATATCGAGCGCGGGCTCGGGCTGGATTTATCGCTCGACATGCTGGCGCTGGCCCGCGCCCGGCTTGATCGCGCCGGCCTCAAGCACTGCAGCGTCCGCCATGGCGATATTTACGATCTCGCGTTGCCGCGCGATTCCTTCGATGTCGTCATCGTCCATCAAGTCCTGCACTTTCTCGACGACAGTGCGCGCGCCATCGCCGAGTCTGCCCGAGTCTTGCGTCCTGGCGGACGGCTGCTGGTGGTCGATTTTGCCCCGCACGACCTCGAATTCCTGCGCGAGGAGCACGCGCATCGCCGGCTCGGCTTTGCCGCCGCGACGGTCACACAGTGGCTTGAAGCAGCCGGCCTCGATGTATTGCGGCAAGAGACATTGCCGCCAGGACCGCAGGGCAAGATCGCCGTATCGCTTTGGCTCGCCCGCGACCCACGCATCGTGCTCGCCGCGCCGGCCAGCCGCGAGGTCGCTTAGTGCATGATCCGGAAAAGTGGAAACCGGTCTTCCGAAAGGATCATGCGCAAACAGAATTCTTGGAGAGGGATAGTGATTCAACTTAATCCGGTGAAAGTCCAATGAGCGCGCTTCGCGCCAGCCGTTTCGTTGCCGCCGGCGCCCGGCGAGGCTTGCACGTTTCGTTCGAATTCTTTCCGCCGAAAACGCCGGAGATGGAGCAGTCGTTGTGGGAGTGTGTCAGCCGGCTCGCGCCGCTTAAGCCGAATTTCGTATCGGTGACCTATGGCGCCGGTGGTTCAACCCGCGAACGCACTCACTCTACGGTGAAGCGCATCCTCGCCGAAACCGCACTGATCCCGGCAGCGCACCTGACTTGTGTCGCTGCGACGCGCGCCGATATCGACGCGGTGATTCAAGCCTATGCGCAAGCCGGTGTCCGCCACATTGTGGCGCTGCGCGGCGACCCGCCAGGCGGGCTGGGCGAACGTTATGCGCCGCATCCGGGCGGCTATCGCAACGCCGCCGATCTTGTGGCCGGTATCAAGCGGATCGCGGACATCGAAGTATCGGTCTCCGCCTATCCGGAGAAGCATCCGGACAGCCCTTCGGTGCAAGCCGATATCGACATGCTCAAGGCCAAGGTCGATGCCGGAGCCGGTCGCGCCATGACGCAGTTCTTTTTCGAGAACAGCCTGTATTTCCGCTATCTCGACCGCGTGCGCGCCGCCGGAATCGACATTCCGATCGTGCCCGGCATTCTGCCGGTGCAAAATTTCAAGCAGACAAAAAATTTCGCCGCGCGGGCCGGCGCCTCCGTCCCCGCTTGGCTGGCCCAACGTTTCGATGGTCTCGACGACGATCCAGCGACGCGCAAACTGATTGCCGCCGCGGTCGCTGCCGAGCAGGTTCTCGATCTCGTGGACCATGGCGTTACCGATTTTCATTTTTACACGATGAACCGTGCCGACTTGGTCTACGCGATCTGCCACTTGCTCGGCCTGCGGCCAGAGTCTGCCTCGCTCCCTCACCCCGCGGGGGAAAGGGTCGGGGTGAGGGGGATCGGATGAACAGGCCTATGTCCAAAACCGAGCAATCGCTGCGCCGCTTGGCCGCCGAGCGGATTCTGGTGCTCGACGGCGCGATGGGCACGATGATCCAGGCGCTTGGCCTTGACGAACAAGGCTATCGTGGCGCGCGGTTCGACGCCTGGAATCGCGAAGTTCGCGGCAACAATGATCTCCTTAATCTCAGCCGGCCGGACGCGGTGCGCGCCATTCACCTTGCCTACTTTCGGGCCGGCGCGGACATCGTTTCAACCAATACGTTTTCATCGACCCGCATCGCCCAAGCCGATTACGGCATGGCGGAGATTGCCTACGAGCTCAATGCCGAGGGGGCGCGGCTCGCGCGCGAGGCCGCAACCATTGCCCAGGAGGAAGACGGCCACGAGCGTTTCGTCGCCGGCGCCATCGGCCCAACCAATCGGACCGCCTCGATTTCGCCTGACGTGTCCAATCCGGGCTTTCGCGCGATTACGTTCGACGCGTTGCGTCTCGGCTATGGCGAACAAATTCGCGGGCTCCTCGCCGGCGGGGTCGACGCGCTTTTGATCGAAACCATCTTCGACACGCTCAATGCCAAGGCGGCGATCTATGCCATTGCCGAAGAATTTGCGGCGCGTGCGACCAGCGTGCCGGTGATGATCTCGGGCACGATTACCGACCGCTCCGGCCGTTTTCTCTCCGGGCAAACGCCGGAGGCGTTCTGGAACTCGATCGCTCATGCCGCGCCATTGTCGGTCGGCCTAAACTGCGCGCTCGGTGCAACGCAAATGCGCGCGCATATCGCCGAACTCTCCCGCGTCGCCGACGCGCTGATCTGCGCCTATCCGAACGCTGGTCTGCCGAATGAATTCGGCCACTACGACGAAGGACCCGCGGAGATGGCGGCATCGCTTGGCGAATTCGCCGCATCCGGCCTGGTCAACATTATTGGCGGCTGCTGCGGCACGACGCCCGAGCACATCCGCGCCATTGCCCGCGCGGTCGAGGGCAAGCCGCCGCGCCCGATTCCAGAAATTGCGCCCCGGCTGCGGCTATCCGGCCTGGAGGCGTTTACGCTCACGCCGGAGATTCCCTTCGTCAATGTCGGCGAGCGCACCAACGTCACCGGTTCGGCGCGCTTTCGCAAGCTTGTCACCAGCGGTGACTATTCGGCCGCGCTTGCTGTTGCGCGCGACCAGGTCGAGAACGGCGCACAGATCGTCGACGTCAATATGGACGAGGGGCTGCTCGATTCCGAGAAGGCGATGACGACATTTCTCAACTTGATCGCCGCCGAGCCCGACATCGCGCGCGTGCCGATCATGATCGACTCCTCGAAGTTCTCGATTATTGAGGCCGGCTTGAAATGCGTCCAGGGCAAGGCGGTGGTCAATTCGATTTCGCTCAAAGAGGGCGAAGAGGCGTTCATCCGCCACGCCGAGCTCGTGCGCCGGCACGGCGCCGCCGTGGTGGTCATGGCATTTGACGAAGCGGGTCAGGCCGACACGCTCGAAAAGAAGACGGCAATCGCCGCGCGCGCTTACGACATTTTGGTGAACCGGGTAGGCTTCCCGCCGCAGGACATCATCTTCGATCCGAACATCTTCGCCGTTGCAACGGGGATGGAGGAACATAACGGCTATGGCCTTGCCTTCATCAAAGCCGCGCGATGGATCAGACAGAACCTGTCGTTCGCGCATGTGTCCGGCGGCGTCTCCAATCTGTCGTTCTCGTTTCGCGGCAATGAACTGGTGCGCGAAGCGATGCATTCGGTCTTCCTCTATCACGCCATCGCCGCCGGCATGGATCTGGGCATCGTCAATGCCGGCCAGATCGCCGTCTATGACGATCTCGATCCCGAACTGCGCGAGGCTTGCGAGGATGTCGTGCTCAACCGGCGCACCGATGCCGCGGAACGGCTATTGGCGCTGGCCGAACGCCATCGCGGCCATGGCAAGGAGCGCAAGGAAGCTGACCTGTCGTGGCGCGAATGGCCGGTGGAGAAGCGATTGGCGCACGCGCTGGTGCATGGGATCACCGATTTCATCGAGGCTGACGTCGAGGAAGCCCGCCGCAAGCTGCCGCGCCCGCTCGCGGTCATCGAAGGGCCGTTGATGGACGGCATGAACATCGTCGGCGACCTGTTTGGTTCAGGTCGGATGTTTCTGCCACAGGTGGTGAAATCGGCCCGCGTCATGAAACAAGCCGTCGCTTATCTGATGCCGTACATGGAGCAGGAGCGAGACGGCCGTGCTCACGTCTCAACCAACGGCAAGATCGTGCTCGCCACGGTCAAGGGCGACGTCCACGACATCGGCAAGAACATCGTCGGCGTTGTACTTCAATGTAACAATTATGAGGTCGTCGACCTCGGCGTGATGGTACCGGCGGAAAAAATCCTCCACGCCGCAATCGCCGAACAGGCCGATATTGTCGGTTTATCCGGCTTGATTACGCCGTCGCTCGACGAAATGTGCCACGTCGCGGCGGAAATGGAGCGGCAGGGCTTCGAAGTGCCGCTGTTGATCGGCGGCGCCACGACCAGCCGGGTGCACACGGCTGTGAAAATCCATCCCAATTACAAGCGCGGCCAGGCGATCTACGTCAACGACGCCAGCCGCGCTGTCGGTGTGGTTTCCGCGCTGATGGCGCGCGGCACGCGTCCGCGCTACGTCGCCGATATTCGCGGCGAATATGCGCGCATTGCCGCCGCGCACGCCCGCGGAGAGGAAAACAAGCAACGGCTTTCGCTTGCCGCCGCGCGCGCCAATGCGCTGAGGCTCGACTGGTCCGGCGCCTATGCGCCGCCGGCGCCGCGCCTTCTCGGCACGCGCACATTTGTCGATATCGCCATTGCCAAGCTGATCGATTACATCGACTGGACGCCGTTCTTCGCCACCTGGGAGCTCACCGGCCGGTATCCCGCGATCCTGAACGATCCGACGCTGGGTGAAGCGGCGCGCAGCCTTTATGCCGATGCTCAAGAGATGCTGCAGCGGATGATTGCGCAAGACTGGTTTAGAACGCGCGCTGTGATCGGCTTTTGGCCTGCGAACGGCGACGGCGATGACATCCTCGTGTTCGGCGATGAAGCGCGCAAGACACCGATTGCGGCGCTCCATACGCTGCGCCAGCAGCTCGCCCGGCGCGAAGGCAGGGCCAATGTTGCTCTATCGGACTTCGTCGCGCCCCATGCGAGCGGGCTTGCCGATTATATTGGCGCCTTTGCCGTCACGGCGGGTATCGGCGAAGATGCGGTGGTTGAGCGCTTCAAGCATGCCAATGACGATTATTCCGCGATCATGGCCAAGGCGCTCGCCGACCGGCTTGCCGAAGCACTTACGGAGCACATGCATCAGCGGGTGCGCCGCGAATTCTGGGGCTATGACACTGGCGAGGCGCTGAGCAATGAGGAGCTGATCGCCGAGCGCTATCGCGGCATCCGTCCGGCGCCTGGTTATCCGGCGCAGCCGGATCACACCGAGAAAGGCACTGTGTTCGCGCTCCTCGGCGGCGAGAGCGCGATCGGCGCAAAATTGACCGAAAGCTTCGCGATGTGGCCAGGCGCTTCGGTGTGCGGTCTCTATTTCAGCCACCCGGAGAGTTATTATTTCGGTGTCGGCAAGATCGAACGCGATCAGGTTGAAGATTACGCGCGGCGCAAAGATCAAACGCTCGCCGAGACTGAGCGATGGCTGGCGCCAATCCTCAATTACGATCCGGCGGCGCTGGCGCAGACCGCAGCAGAGTGATTGCTCATCCTCCCCCGCTTGCGGGGCAGGACGTTAATTCACCACGCTCCTCGCGATCGCGCGCTCGACGAACAGGGCCGCTTCCAGCGCGACGTGGTCGCGGCCGAAGCGGCCGACGATCTGAATGCCGAGCGGCAAGCCGTCGCCGTCGTTCATGCCTGCAACATTGACGCAGGGCGCGCCCATGACCGTCCACAACCGGTTGAACATCGGATCGCCGGTGGTGGCAAAACCGCGTGGAGCCGCGCCCGGCGCCGACGGCGTGAGGACGACGTCATGGTCCGCCATCGCGTCGGCGAGGAGCTGCCGCGCGCGGCTCGCGAGTCGGCGGGCGGCGTCATATTCGTCGGCCGAAATCGCGGCGGCGCGATCGAGCTGCGTGCGCAGCAGCGGATCAATGCGGTCGCGATGGCGCTCATATTCGAAGGCGAGCGCGCGGATGTTTTCGTAATCCTGGATGGTGAATTGCGCTTCGTAGGCGTCTTCGATGATCGCGGACAGCTCCAGCTCGGCGACCTTGGCCCCCGCCGCCGCCGCAATCCGCGCCGCGCTTTCCACCGCCTGCTGCATCGCTGGACTTGCTTTCGGCCACAGATGGGTGCGGGCAACCGCGATGCGCGGCGCGGCCGGGGCCGCGCCGTCGACCCGAAGCTCCCGCTGCAAGATGACGGCGGCTGCGAAAGCGACATCGGCCACGCCGGCGCCGAACAGACCGGCGGTATCGAGGTGCCAGGCCACGTCCTTCACCCCGACCATCGGGATCAGCCGGTACGACGGCTTGAACGCGGCCACCCCGCAGAATGCCGCCGGCCGGATCACCGAGCCGGCGGTCTGCGTGCCAAAGGCGAGCGGCACCATGCCGGCGGCAACGGCCGCGGCCGATCCGGCCGACGAGCCGCCCGGTGTATGAGCGAGATTGCGCGGGTTGCGCGTCGCCGATGGCACCAGTGATGCGAATTGCGTCGTCACCGTTTTGCCAAGCACGATACCGCCAGCTTGGCGGGTCAACACTACTGCGGTCGCATCGGCAGCCGGCCGATTGTTGGCGTAAACCGGGGAGCCGTACTGCGTCGGTAGATCGGCAGTATCGAAAATGTCTTTAAAGGCGACCGGCAGCCCGCGCAGCGGCACGGAGGAAAGGCGCGGATCGTCCGCGGCGCCGCGCGCGCCGGCGAGGTCAAGCGTGGCGAAGGCGCCGATGTCCTTTTCGCGCGCGGCGATCGCCTCAGCGCACAATTCGACCACGGCCCGCGGCGTGAGTTCGCCGGTTTCGATGCGCCGGACCAGATCGAGGGCGGACAGCATCAGGCGCGCTCAATCAAAGCGACGATTCCGGTGGTCGCCCGGCGCACGTGAGGAAACGCGATCAGGCCGGTGACCGACGCGACCGGCCAGCCGATGAAGAAGGCCGAGAGCCAGCGGCCGACGAAGTCGGCGCGCAGTCCGATATTACTGAACGTGACGACGCAGCTGACGACAAAAACGATGATGCCAGTCGCCAGAATGGGAAAGATGGACTTCGCTTTGCCTTCCATAACGCTCCCCTCCCGCCAGAAGGTATCAGCGATCAGGCGGCGAGGATCAAGATGGATGTCGGAGGACAGAAGACGGATGAAATGAAGACATTGATCGGTGCCGGTCCTTCGTCTGTCCTCCGTCGTCTGTCCTCGTCCTCATATGGTTAATGCATTGCTGCGTCATTAATCTTGAGCAGTCTTTAACGGAATTCCTCGCATTGTCGCCTTCATGACGCGTGGAGTTCAGTGGTCGCTCGTCTGCTTTATCGTCCTCATCACGCTGATCGCTCTTGCCGGCTGCAGCCATTATCTTTTTGCCGAGCGCGAGCCGTGGCGCCATGACGCGGAAATCGCGTGCCTTAATACCGGCGCGGTGAAAGAGACGCCGCAGCGCGTACGCATTTCCGCGATCAGCGGGCCGGGGATCTGCGGCATGGATTATCCGCTCCGGGTCGCCGCGCTCGGCGACAACGCGGCGCTTGCCTATGACGCGGAGCCGCCGCGCCCGCCCGGCAATATCCCAACCGGCGCCCTACCCCAAGACGCCCCGCCTCAAGACGCCCGGCCTCAAGACGTGCCGCCGATCGTGTCGCGGGGCTGGCCGGACGCGCTGTCGAGAAAAACGCGGCCGATCCCGAATGAGGCCGGCCCGATCCAATCGCGCGCGCTGCCGCCGGTGCAGACGAGCCAGCCGCCATACGATCCCTACGCCCGCCCTTCTGCGCCTTGGCGGTCAGCCCCGATCATGTCCGGCAGGGCTGAACAGCCGTTGTCGATCAATGCGCCGGGCGTGTCCGCGGCCGAGCCGGATGACGAGGAGATCGGCATTCCGGGCGGTCCGCCACATCCTTATTACGGCGGCCCCCAAGCTCCGTATTCACCGGGCATCGATCGCAATCCTGGCGCCGCCGAGCCGCTGCCGCCGCTCGGTCCGTCGCGCGGACCCACGGTGACGGCGTCAGCCGGGCCGGTCGAAGTGAGCCCGCCGGCGACGCTCGCCTGTCCGATCGTTGTCGCGCTCGATCAGTGGATCGGCACGGCGGTGCAGCCCGCGGCGATGCGCTGGCTCCGCCAGCCGGTCGTCGAGATCAAGCAGATTTCCGCCTATTCCTGCCGCGGCATGAACGGCAATCCGAACGCGCACATTTCCGAGCACGCTTTCGGCAATGCACTCGACA
This sequence comes from Xanthobacteraceae bacterium, assembly GCA_036497645.1. Taxonomy (GTDB): domain Bacteria; phylum Pseudomonadota; class Alphaproteobacteria; order Rhizobiales; family Xanthobacteraceae; genus BOG-931. The sequence goes on along the minus strand of DASXJB010000089.1, from coordinate 2,598 downwards.
TCGCCGAATTCGATCTCGCCGACGGCCACGTCATCAGCGTGCAATATGGCTGGCGCGGCACGCCGGAGGAGCAAGGCTTTCTGCACGACGTGCAGTCGGCGGCCTGCGATCAATTCTCGACCGTGCTCGCGCCCGGCGCCAACGTCTATCATTACAATCACATTCACCTGGATCTGATGCGGCGCGCGAGCGGACGGGGCATCTGCGAGCCGTCGGCGATACCGGGCGACGTCGCCGCCGCGCGCGCCGGCGGCCGTTTTGCCGCGCAGCACTACAGCAACAGTTATGCCGATCCGGGCGTGACCGGTTCGATCGCAAGCCGATCACATCGGCGCGAAGCCGCCGAAGATGACGACCGGCGCCCGAACGCCATTGCTGGAGATGATTGAGCCCCGAGGCTTATCGCCCGCTCGCTTCCATCTGCCGCAATAGCGCTGCGCTCGGCCAGCAATCGAGTTTCAATCCATTACGCTTCTGATATTCGCCGAGCGCGGCGCGCGTCAGCATGCCGGCTTTGCCGTCGATCTTGTCATGGTAATAGCCGCGCGCGGTGAGAAGCTGTTGCATGCGGTCGAGATCGGCGGTCGGCAATTGCACGATGTTGCTCCACGGCGTTTCGAACGGCCGCGGATCGGTGATGCGGTCGCTCAAATGGCCGACAAACAGCACATAGAGATCTGAAAAATTATATTCTTTGATGGCAAAATAGTTTTTGGTGGCAAGGAAAGACGGCCCATAGGGACCCGCCGGCTGCAGGAGCGACGCCGTCTCGGCGCGTTCTGTCGCGGATAATGCTCGCCCATAAGCGGGCCTAAAGCCGCGCTCGAGCCATTCGCCGATGGTCAGCGTGTAGCTCGGCACGCCGAGGGTGCAATCGACGCCAGCGGGCGGATGCACTTCATAAGCCCAGCGCAGACCAGGCTGCCAGCCTTTGCCGAGTAACTGTTTGGCCGCGGAAGCGAGCGCATCGGGCACCGAATGCCAGACATCGGCGCGGCCGTCGCCATCGAAATCGACCGCATATTTCAGGTAATCCGACGGTAAAAACTGCGTCAGTCCCATTGCCCCCGCCCAGGAACTCTTCATGTCAGCGAGCTTGATCTGCCCCTGATCGGCGATCTTGAGCGCGAGCAAAAACTCGGTGAGGAATTGCTCCTTGCGGCGGCCGAGATAGGCCTGCGTTGCCAAGACGCGGATTGCGTTGCGCCCGTCGGCGGCGCGGCCGAAATCGGTTTCGCGGCCGAAGATTGCCAGGACGATTGTCGCGGGAACGCCGAACTGGCGTTCGATTGCGTCAAGCGGCACGCGATATTGCTCTTTGAGCTTGCGCGCCTCGCCGGCGAGCCGCTCGATCGCCGGCTCTTTGAGATAATCCGCCGGAGTCGTAACGAATTCCGGCTGCCCGGCGGCGGGTCGCTCCGGCCGGCCCGGCAGTACGAGATCGGGCAATGTGAAATCCGGTTCGAGCCCGCGCGTCGCGGTTTCGAATGTGGCGCGTGAAATACCGAGCGCTTGCGCTTGCGGCCATAGCGATTGCAGCCATGACGCGAATGCCGCATCGGCCTCAGCGACTCGCGCGCATAGCAATGCGCACAGCAAGGCCATCACTGCGCCGCAGCGGGGAACCAAGCGACTTCGTATCATCCGATGTCCATATCACGACGTGCGAACCGAGCGGAACGGTCACGTGTTGATATAAATAACCCGTTCGATTGCCCGGAGAGATCCATGCAAGTGCCCCTGGAGATCGCGTTCCACAATCTCAAAAGTGCGAAATGGGCGGAGGAGCTTATTCGCGCACGCGTCGCCGAACTGGAGGAAATCTACGCGGCTGATATCCTGGCCCGCGACCCCCTCCCCATCTCCCACAAGGGGAGAGGGAAAATAAGAAGCGTGCAGCGGCTCCTCAGCGCACCGAGACGATGAACAGCCGCGGGAAGCGCAGCAGCAATTTTCCATCGAACCGCGGCTTATAAGCGCGGACGATTTTTTCCGTGTAGGCGGCAAGGAATTTTTCGCGGGCACCGGCGTCGAGTGGCGAGAGGAACGGCTGCAGTGAAGAGCCCTTGAACCATTCGGTGATGGCCGCCGGCGAAGCCATCACGTGATTGTAGACGATGTGCCAGATATCGATGGCGCTGCAGACCGGTTTGAGAAGATCGTAATAGGCTTCCGGCGACGGCAGATCCTCGCGCGGCGCCGCTTTGATCTCCGGATGGTCGCGCCATGGCCCACTCTCGCCGACTTCGCGCTGGAACATGAGCGCCGGTTCGCGGGTGTTATCGGGCATTTGAATTGCCAGCACGCCGCCCGCCGGCATCGCCTGCAACAAGCGGCGCATGATCGCCGGATGATAGGGCAGCCATTGCATGACGGCGTTGCCGAAGATCAGGTCGGTGCGCGGGTCGGGAGTCCAGGTCGCAATGTCGTCCTGCACGAATTTGCAGTTCGGCAGCCGTTCGCGCGCCTTGCGCAGCATATCGGGCGAGGAATCAAGGCCGATCACCTCCGATTGCGGAAAGCGCTCGACCAGAAGCTCGGTGGAATTGCCCGGCCCACAACCAAGATCGACCACGACGCGCGGCTTCTGTAGCGGCA
>DASXJB010000088.1:0-25585 GCA_036497645.1 Xanthobacteraceae bacterium | reverse complement strand
ACAGCTCTCTCCGGTCGTCGGGATTGTCGTAGCGGGCGACGCGGCGCGCTATTTCAGCAAGCCGCGGGCAGTCGCGGGTGCGCGATGTGTTATGCTTCTTTGCAGCCTTAGCCATGGGTCCGATCCTTGGCTTGGGGTTAGGCCGGCCGGGCGAAATGCGACAGTCGCCCCGGTCGGCCGTTTATTCTGTCAGGCGCGCAACGGCACGATCTTGCGCTTGCGGCCCTCGACGATCGCCAGCAAATGCTCAGCCCATAGCTGCAACGCCGCGGCGATCTCGCGGGGATAACCGGCGAGATTGTAAATGCCATGCACCCCCCGCTTGTGCCCGCTGGCGTGGTTAAGCACCGCCTCGATGATGTGCGGCTGCACGCCGATTTCGGCCATGTGGGTCGCCGCGCTGCGCCGAAGATCGTGCAGCGTCCAAGGCGCTAGCGGCTTGCCTTCGGCCGCGACGATGCGCTCGTTGAGGGCGTTGGTGCCGTATGACCACGACGCATACCCGCCGGCGCTTCCGCCGAAGACATTGTCAGAGCTGTCGCGCCGCGGCGCCGCGCGCAGGATATCAAGCGCCACCGGTGGCAGGGTCAGCGTAAGGGGGCGATGATTTTTAGTCCTGACCCCAGCAATGGTCATTGTCCCGCGATCGAAATCGATTTCGCTAAATTTAAGCTCGCCGATTTCTAAGCGCCGACATCCGGCCAGCATCAATAAGCGAACAATGCGGCCAAAGTCGTCGTCCTGGCAGGCTCGCCAGATGGTGGCGAGCTCGGCCTCGGTAAGGACGCGATCGCGCGGCAGGGTGCCGGCCGCCGGATCATTGGTCGCCACGACCACATTGACGTCACATAACCCCTCGCGCATCGCCCAACCGAACAATGCCGACAGATTGGCACGCGCCCGCGATGCCGCAGTACGACCGCGCTCCTTAGCCATATTCTGCAAGCACGCAGCCACATCCGCCCGTTTAATCTCTGCGAGCGGACGATCGGCGAGAGACTTCCAATGAACGGCAAAATACCTCTTAGCCGCCCGGTAGGTTGCCGGCCGCATCCGCTCTTTCTTTGCATCAAGGTAACGCTCTGCCACGGCACCAAGTGTTAGCTGTGCCGCAGCCGCTTTGGCACGGGCGGCGGCGCGCTCGGCGGCCGGATCAACACCAAGCTGTGCTTGCGCGAAGCGTTGACGCGCGGCCTTACGCGCATCCTCCAACCTCACCTTGCGGATATCGCCAAGGCTTTCACGCCGCTGCTGAGTGCCGACGCGGTACTGCACCAGATAGGTTTTCTTGTCGCCGCGCAGCCGAACGCCAAAACCCGGCAAAGTGTCATCCCAAATGACGACGTCATCCTTGTCGGCCGGCCGGATCAATGCGGCCACGTTTCGATTGGTCAATTTCACGGTTTCCCCTCTCCTGTCGCGCCGTCACGTGCGATTTTGGTAGCGTATGGGTAGCGAGCTGGTGCTACCCGGTGCATCCTCGTGCCTCAATCCGTCACGTGCTGCAAGCAGGATATGGGCAATTTACGGGGCTTCCGCAAGCTCCTGCGTGCTCCTGCGGTAGCAAATTCTATGACCGGCCGTAACGTGAACCCATTCGCTGCAAGACCGCTTCCGGCGTGGCGTAGGCTTCCTGCAAATCCACGCTCCAATAACGAAGCTCTTCCAGCGGAATGGATACGCCGGTTACCGCGCAGCGGACGAAGGTGCCCGGCCGCACCACGCGGAAGTCGCCGTCGAGATATTTGACCTCGGCCTCGCCGGGCAGTGGCGCGGGACGATCTGTACGATTAAGCACCGCCACCTCCGTGCATGCGATTTGGGCGTTGGATTGCCCTGCAGGTGCATTTCGGGAAGCCAAAACATAATAACCCGGGCACCGCAACGAAAGGCAAGGCTGCAGCCCGGCCGAACCACCAGTTTGTGATCTTGGCGACCCTGCGCGGCTGCATTCGGCGTGATAATTTCACCGCCGAGTGCCGTTTAGCACCTGAGAGCTGCAAGACCATGGCTTGCCGGAGACTGGCCTTTGTTTTCGTCCTCGCCCTCGCCTGTTCGGAAGCGGCTGCCGCACCGGAGCAGATCGATATTCCGGATGGCGGCTTGGCCTTGCATGCGACGCTCTATCGCCCGGAAGGTCCCGGACCGTTCCCGGCGGTTGTCGCCCTGCATGATTGCGGGGGACTGACCCAGCGACCGAACACTGAGGCGCAGCTGTACGCGAAGTGGGCGGATAAGTTGGTGGCTGACGGTTTTGTCGTCGTCTTTCCGGATTCGTACGGATCACGCGGCCTTGGCTCGCAGTGCCGCGAACGTCACCGCACGGTGCACGCCTGGCGCGAGCGCGTCGGTGACGCCAATGCCGCGCGGCTTTGGCTGCAAAAGCAGAGCTATGTCCGTGGCGACCACGTTTCGCTGCTCGGCTGGGCGAACGGCGCGGTGACGGCGTTATGGACGATCCGGCTGACCACGGCGGTGCATCACGACGCCGCCCATTTCCGCTCCGCCGTTGCGTTTTACCCGAGTTGCCGTCGTCTCTTGCAGAGCGCGTGGAGCGCGCGAGTGCCTGCGTTGATTCTCATTGGCAGCGCCGACGATTGGACCCCGGCCCCGACATGCCAACAAATGGTCGCCGGCGCCAGCGGCCGCAGCGCGCACATCCAGCTCGTCGTCTATCCGGAGGCGCATCACGAATTCGATCGCGCCAATTCCCCGATCAGGCTGCGTACCGGGCTCGTCAATACTGCCGATCCTTCCGGTAGAGCGCATGGCGGCACGAATCCCGCCGCACGGACCGATGCGTTCAAGCGGGTGCCGCAATGGCTGGCGCGCTAGTGAGACGAAAGCAAACGCCGCGCCGAGAGCGATCGGCGCGGCGGGTCAGAAGGTCGGTTGGCGGCCGATTATTACCAGCGACAGTGCAAGCGGCCGTAGTAGCCGCGCCAGCAATGACGGTGATGGCGATACCAACGGTGATGATACCAGTGGTGATGATAATAGACGGGCGTCACATTGCTTTGGTCGGCGGTAACCGCCCCACTGAGAGGCGCAATCGGCGCGGCTTGCGACGTCCCCGAGACGGCCAACGTCAGCAACGCTGCGACCGCCATCGCAAAGACAGTCCGTGTCATTTTGATTCTCCTTGTTCTTCTCCTCCGGCGCGAACCTCTGCCAGCGCATAACACGCAAACATTGATGGCGGTTCCGTGGATGACACCGATTTCACTTTCATGAACGGATAGTCAGAATCGTTTTGAGTCGCTGATAATGTTCGCGTGCCATGGCGTCAATTTCTACGATCACAATGAGTCGTGAACTAGTTCGGGGTGTTTAAAACAAATCACCTTGGCCGGAGGTGCCGGCGCGGCGGGCGCGCAGTTTGGACGCAGCCGGTGGACGTTCGATTGCCGGGCTGGTTTCAGCGCGCGCACCGATGCGGCCGTCGGAAAATTCAATCTCGAGCGGCATACCCGCGGTAATCGCAGCGGCCGCGCGCAAGGGGCGCTCCTTGTCATCGCGCACCAGAGCAAATCCGCGCGCCAACACGCCTCGATATGAGAAAGCCGCAAGGAGCTCGCCGCCGCGCTCGGCACGCGAGTCGCGCGCTGCAATAAGCTGGCGCACCGCGCGTCTGGCGCGTTCGCCGAAGGCGGCCACCCGTTCGCGCTCCTGCCCGATACGGGTGCGATGAACGGCCAGATTGGCGGCGACCCCGGCGCGCAGCCGCGACGACAAACTGCCGTACCGTTCGCGCCGCCGCTCGATATTGGCACGCAACAAACGGTCGCTGAGTCGTCCGGCGATCCGCGAGAACTTGACATGATGGACATGTGCGTTGGTGCGTAGCGCCCGGTCGAGACCCGCCGCGGCATGATCGAGCCGCTGCCGTGGCAGCGCCAGCACCTCTTCCGCCTTTGGCAGTGCCCGGCTTGCCGAACGCAACTCGGCCCATCGCGCATCCTGATTGCGTCGCCAGCAGGCGAGCGCGCGCCGCGACAGCGATTCGATGTCGAGCAGGAGCTCGGTGCGGACCGGAACGGCCATTTCCGCCGCCGCGGTCGGCGTCGGCGCGCGACGGTCAGCGGCAAAATCAATTAGCGTGACGTCGGTCTCATGGCCGACCGCCGAGATCAGCGGAATTAAGCTCGCAGCTGCGGCGCGCACCACGATCTCTTCGTTGAACGACCACAAATCCTCGAGCGAGCCGCCGCCGCGGGCGACGATGATCAGGTCCGGCCGTGGCGGCAGGAGCGCGCTCTCGCGTTCGGGCAGCGCATTGAAGCCATCGATCGCTGCGGCGATTTCCGCAGCCGAGCCATCGCCCTGCACCTTAACCGGCCATAGCAACACGCGGCGCGGAAACCGATCGGCGAGCCGGTGCAGGATGTCGCGGATCACCGCGCCGGTTGGCGAGGTCACGACTCCGACAATCGTGGGCAAAAACGGCAGCAGCTGTTTGCGCGCTTCATCGAACAACCCTTCGGCGGCAAGTTTTCGCTTGCGCTCTTCGAGGAGCGCCATCAGCGCGCCGATTCCGGCGGGTTCCAGCGTCTCGACGATGATTTGATATTGGGAGCGGCCAGGATAAGTACTGAGCCTTCCGGTGACGACGACTTCAAGCCCGGCTTCCAGCCGAAGTTGAATGCGTAGCGCCGTGCTGCGCCAGATCACGCCGGCGATGCAGGCGCGGTCATCCTTAAGGTCAAAATAGACGTGGCCGTTGCCGTGGTAGCTGACTTTGCCGAGCTCGCCGCGCACCCGCACGTAGCCGTAAGCCTCTTCGATCGTGCGCTTGAGTGCTGACGACAGCTCGGAAACCGTCAATTCCGGCAGGTTGAGGCGGGGCTCGTTCATTGCGGCTTATGGCCCGGCAAGGTTGACGAACGGGTAAACTCCATGGCGATTAGTGCGGTTTATTGCGTGCTCGGGTCAAGCCCTGCCGCGGTCTGCAACACGTTCTGATCGATGAACATTCTACTCTTAGGTTCAGGCGGGCGAGAGCACGCTTTGGCTTGGAAAATGGCGGATAGTACGCTGACCGAGCGGCTTTATTGCGCCCCCGGCAATGCCGGCATTGCGCAACAGGCGCAATGTGTACCGCTCGATTTGACCGACCATGCCGCCATCGTCGCCTTTTGCCGCGACCGCCGAATCGACTTGGTCGTGGTCGGACCCGAAGCGCCGCTCTGTGCGGGTATCGTCGACGATCTTGAGTCCGCCGGGATCAAAGCATTCGGGCCGAGCCGCGCCGCCGCGCGGCTCGAAGGGTCCAAGGGCTTCACCAAAGATCTGTGCCGTGCCAACCGGATCCCGACCGCAGCCTATGCGCGCTTTAAGGACGCGCCTGCCGCCAAGGAACATATCCGCTCTCATGGTGCGCCGATCGTCGTGAAAGCGGACGGGCTTGCCGCCGGCAAAGGCGTGATCGTGGCGCAGACCAAAGCCGAAGCCGAGGCGGCGGTCGACATGATGTTCGGCGGCGGTTTGGGCGAAGCCGGCGGCGAGGTCGTTATCGAAGAGTTTCTCGACGGCGAAGAAGCCTCCTTCTTCGCGCTGTGCGACGGCGAGACAGCAATTCCGTTGGCGACGGCGCAGGACCATAAGCGCGCCTTTGACGGCGACAAGGGACCCAATACCGGCGGCATGGGCGCGTACTCGCCCGCGCCCAATATCGATGCCGCGATGAGTGGCCGGATCATGAATGACATCATCGCGCCGACCATGCGTGCCATGAAGGCAATGGGCACGCCGTACAAAGGCGTGCTCTACGCCGGGCTGATGATCACGCGGCAAGGCCCGAAGCTCATCGAATACAATGCCCGTTTCGGCGATCCGGAAACGCAAGTGCTGATACCGCGGCTGATGTCCGATCTGGTGCCGGCTTTGTTGGCAAGCCGCGACGGCATGTTGAAGTCATTCGACTTGCGCTGGTACGAGACGCCGGCGCTGACCGTGGTGATGGCGGCCAATGGCTATCCAGGACATTATGCCCGCGGCACCGTCATCGAGGGCCTCGATGAAGCGGCGGCGATCGAAGGCGTGCAAATCTTTCATGCCGGCACCAAAGCCGAGGGCGGCCGCATTCTTGCCAATGGCGGCCGCGTTCTTAACATCTCGGCGACGGGAAAGACGGTGCTCGAGGCGCGGGCGCGCGCCTATGCGGCGATCGCCCGCATTCGCTGGCCCGAAGGTTTTTATCGGCGCGACATCGGCTGGCGCGCCGTAGAACGGGAGAGTCGCATCTGATGCCCGATCTCGCGGATCTCTTCCCCGGCTATGAGTCGCGCTGGATCGAAACCTCCGCTGGACGGATTTTCGCCCGCGTCAGCGAGGGCGGCGGCCCACCGCTCCTGCTCCTTCATGGTCATCCACAGAGCAACGTGATGTGGCATCGCGTAGCGCCAACGCTCGTGCGGCGTTTTACGCTCGTGATCGCCGATCTACCGGGCTACGGCTGGTCGGCGGCGCCGCCGGCGCAGCCCGGCCATACGCCCTACACCAAGCGCGCCATGGCCCAGGCTATGGTGGAAGCGATGGAGACGCTGGGTTTTGTCCGTTTCCGCTTGGCCGGCCACGATCGCGGCGGGCGCGTTGGCTATCGGCTCGCGCTCGACCATGCCGGCCGGCTGGAGCAGCTTGCGGTCCTCGACATCGTCACCACCTGGGACATGTGGCACCGAATGGATGCGCGTCTTGCCGCACGCGCCTGGCATTGGATGTTTCTGGCTCTGGCGGAGCCGTTTCCCGAAACATTGATTGCACACGATCCCAAATTCTTTTTCGATTATCGTGCTGCCGCGGGCGCAAAGGCGCAGAGCGTGGAGTTCTTCGATGCGCGCGCGCTCGCGCACTATCATGCGGCCTACCAGGACCCGCAGCGGATCCACGCCATGTGCGAAGATTACCGCGCCGGCCGCACCAGCGATCTGAAACACGATGAAGACGATCGCGCCGCCGGTAAAAAGATCGGCTGCCCCGTACTCGCTTTGTGGGGCGCGCAAGGCCTGCCGGCCAGTGCCGGCCTCGATCCGCTCGCCTGCTGGCGCGACTGGGCCTCCGATCTGCGAGGGTCGCCGGTCGCGAGCGGTCACTATTTGCCCGAAGAAAATCCGGTGGCGACGGCGCAGGCCTTGCTTGATTTCTTCAACCCCGGGACATGACGAGCAGCGAACGTCAAAGCGCTTTTTCCGGCACGCGCGAGGTCGCCGAACGGCTGCGATTCGATGTTGCTCGCTTGGAAAGCTATCTGAGCGCGCATGTGCCGGGCTTCGCCGGTCCCGTACTCGTTAGCCAATTCAAAGGCGGGCAATCCAATCCAACCTATCTGATCGAAACGCCGCTGCGGCGCTATGTGCTGCGCCGCAAACCGCCGGGCAAGTTGTTGCCGTCCGCTCACGCCGTCGACCGCGAACACCGCGTGATCAGCGCGCTCTATGCGCAGGGCTTTCCGGTGGCCGAGCCGCTGCTTTATTGCGCCGACGAAAGCATTGTCGGCACCGCTTTCTATCTCATGGCGTTCGCCGAAGGCCGGGTGTTTTGGGAGCCGCATATGCCGGATTCCTATCCGAGCGAACGCGCGAAGGTGTACGACGGTATGAACGCGACGCTCGCCTGCCTCCACTCTTTCGATCCCGCCGCGATCGGACTTGGCGATTACGGCCGCGGCGAACATTATGTAGCGCGGCAGGTCGCACGCTGGTCGAACCAATATCGCGCGTCCGAGACCGAACGAATCGATGACATGGAGCGGCTTATCGACTGGCTCCCCTCGCATCTGCCGCCGGAGCAGACGCCGCGCCTGGTGCACGGCGACTATCGGCTCGACAACATGATCGTCGCTGCCGACGCGCCCACGATCATTGCGGTGCTGGATTGGGAGTTGTCGACGCTCGGCGATCCGCTGGCCGACTTCTCGTACCATTTGATGCAGTGGCACATGCCACACTCGGAGGCCGGCACCGGTTCGCTCGTGGGATTCGACCTCGGAGCGATCGGCATCCCGTCGCTTGATGCCTATATCGATCTCTACGTGACGAGGACCAGCCTCGATCCACGGCCGCATTTGCCGGTTTATTTTGCCTATAACTTCTTTCGCCTGGCCGCGATCATGCAAGGTATCGCCGGAAGGGTGCGTGACGGCACCGCGACCAGCGCAGTTGCATCCAACAAGGCGCAGCTGGTGCGGCCGCTTGCCGCCAAGGCGTTCGAATTTGCCTCCCAGGCCGGCGCATGAAAAGTTTTGCTCTGGCACTTGGCAGCGGCGGCGCGCGGGGGCTAGCTCATATCGCGATCGTCGAAGCGCTTGAGGAGATGGGCGTCAAACCCGCTGCGATCGCCGGCACCTCGCTCGGTGCACTGATCGGCGCGGCTTACGCGGCCGGCATGCCCGGCAAGGACATTCGCCATCACGTCCTTCGCTTCGCGCACGATCGCGGCGAAACCATGCGGCGGCTGTTGCAGGCGCGCGCGGGAAAACTGTCCGACCTTTTATCCGGAGGCTTGAGTCAGGCGACGCAGTTCGATGCCGAGAAGTTTTGCGCGCAATTTCTGCCCGATGCCGTTCCGGCGGATTTTTCCGCGCTGACCATCCCGCTCGTCGTGATGACCACCGATTTGCATCGCCGCCAGGAGCTACCCATTAGTGTGGGGCCGTTGCGGCCGGCGCTTGCCGCTTCCATCGCGTTTCCCGGCTTGTTCCGACCGGTGATCGTCGACGGACGGATCCTGGTCGACGGCGGCGCCACCAATCCTTTGCCATTCGATCAACTACTCGGCCGCGCCGATCGCATCATTGCGGTCGATGTTTTCGGCGCCCCGGCAGCAGAACGCACCGATCTGCCCGGAGCCTGGGAGAGCGTTTTCGCCACGATTTTGATCATGGGCTCGACGATCGTCGCCGCCAAGCACAAACACGCCGCGCCCGATCTCGTCATCCGGCCCAATGTCGCGATCTTTCGCACGCTCGACTTCTATCAGGCGAGCGCGATCATCCGCTCGGCCGAGTTGGTGAAGCCCAAAATTCGCGAGAAGCTTGGTCGGCTGCTTGGCGCATGATCCCAGGAACTGGATGCGCAAGGCAATTTGGCTTTAGCGGCGCTGCTTGAAAAAATCTTTGAGAAAATCCCCGGCCGCCGCTTCACCCAATCCTCCGTAGATTTCCGGCCGGTGATGGCAGGTTGCCGAGGTGAAAAATTTCACCCCATTCTCGACCGCTCCCCCCTTGGGGTCGGCGGCGCCATAGTAGAGACGGCGAATACGGGCGAATGACAGCGCGGCTGCGCACATCGCGCAGGGCTCGAGCGTAACATAGACATCGCAACCGTCGAGACGCTCGGAGCCGAGCCGATGCGCGGCATGACGGATGGCGATCATTTCGGCGTGCGCGGTCGGGTCGCGATCCGCCAGCGTGCGATTGCCGGCGCGCGCGATGATCTCGTCACCGCGCACCAGCACGCAGCCGACCGGCACCTCCCCGCGTCGGCCGGCGTCGCGCGCCTCATCGAGTGCCATATCCATAAAGGACGTCATCGGAATTCGTCGGGCTAGTCTTGTGTCGTCTATCCACGTCTTTATACACGTCAGCTACGCGAGCAAAGATGAGCATGAAAGAGCAGCCAAACCAACGCAAAACCGGCCAGCGCATCGCGAAAGTCATCGCGCGTGCCGGTCTTGCCTCACGGCGGGAAGCCGAAGCATGGATTGCCGCCGGCCGAGTCGCGGTCAACGGCACGACTATCGCCTCGCCCGCGATTGATGTCACAGGCTCGGATCAGATTACCGTCGACGGCGAACCGCTGCCGGCCCGCCAACGCAGCCGTCTGTTCCTCTATCACAAGCCGCGCGGGCTGATGACGACGCATGCCGATCCGCAAGGCCGGCCGACGATTTTCCAAAACTTGCCGCGCGATCTGCCGCGCCTGATCAGCGTCGGGCGGCTCGATTTCAATACCGAAGGCCTGTTGCTTCTGACCAATGACGGCGCGCTGGCACGACTTTTGGAATTGCCCGCGACGGGATGGCTGCGGCGTTATCGCGTGCGTGCGCATGGCTCGATCACACAAGACAAGCTTCACGGCTTGCATCGCGGCGTGACCATCGATGGTATGCATTACGGTCCGATCGAAGCCGCGCTTGATCGCGTGCAGGGCAGCAATGTGTGGCTCACGCTCGGCATCCGCGAGGGCAAGAACCGCGAGGTGCGCAATGTGCTCGGCCATCTCGGACTGAGCGTCACCCGGCTCATCCGCGTCTCGTTCGGGCCGTTCCAGCTCGGTGAGCTTGCTGAAGGCCAAGTCGAAGAGGTTCGCACCCGGGTGTTGCGCGAGCAGCTCGGCGATAAGCTGGCAAAGCTGTCCGGGGCCGATTTCTCGGCGCCGCGCCCCCCAGCGCCGCGAAAGCCGAGGCACGATGAAGCACGCCAGGATGAAGCGCGCCACGATGAAATGCGTCCTGTCGCGCAGCAAAAACCGCGAGAAAGATCGAAACATCGCACTTCATCCGATCATGCCTGGCGCGTCCACGAAGAAGGCCAGCTCACAAAAAAGATGCATCGCAGATTTCATGGTACGCGGAGCGAGCGCGAGAAAATTCCGGCGCGAAACGAACCGGCGCAGGCCGATTTACTGACCGATCGCAAGGGCCGACAGGTGGCGGTCGAGCGCTATCCGCGAACATCGCCAGCCGAGCCGGCACGACAAGACGAACGCAGCTTTCACCGCAAATCCGATCATCATCGCCGAAACCGTCCGACGGGGCGGAGGTCTCGTATGGCGCCGCGGCGGCCGCGAGACAAAGGCTGAAAGGAGATGGCTGTTAGCAATTTCGTTTTATATTTGAGCATGATCTTTTCCGACCTGCCTTCGCCCGCCGAAGCATCAAATGGAACGGCAACCGGCAGCCACGGCTTCGCGCAGGCGGGAAACCGGTACTCACTTTTCGGGATCATGCGCTGATGCGCGTGGTCGGCGGACGATTGCGCGGGCGCACCTTGGCCGGCCCAAAGTCGCCGGCCATTCGGCCGACCGCCGATCGGCTTCGCGAGTCGCTGTTCAATATTTTGGTGCATGCCTACGACGACCCGATCTCCGGCGCTCGCGTGCTCGACCTGTTCGCGGGGACTGGCGCGCTCGGCATCGAAGCGCTGTCGCGCGGCGCGGCCTTCGCATTGCTTGTCGATGATAGCGCCGAAGCGCGCGCGCTCATTCGCGAGAACGTGGCCGCCATTGGACTCGGCGGCGTGACACGCATTTTCCGCCGCGATGCCACCAAGCTCGGGCCTGCGCATCCGGTCGAGCCGTTTTCGCTCGCCTTTTTGGACCCACCTTACGAACAGGGGCTGGCCGCGGCGGCGCTTATTGCGGCGCGCGACGGCGGTTGGTTCATGCCAAGCGCATTGATCGTCGTTGAAGAAGCCGCCAAATCGGCTTTTGCACCACCGGCGGGTTTTTCCGAGCTTGAACGGCGCGTCTATGACGATACCGAATTTATCTTCTGCCGCCTCACTTAATGCTGAGTCCGGCGGCGGGGATCGACTTAGTAGCTCATGCGCAGCCGCCAAACTTTCTCCTAGCGGCGGCCGAACAGTCGCTCAATATCGGTAAGCTTTAACTCGACGTAAGTCGGGCGGCCGTGATTGCACTGGCCGGAATTGGGCGTTCTTTCCATTTCGCGAAGGAGCGCGTTCATCTCCTCCGGCTTCAGCCGTCGCCCGGCGCGCACAGAGCCGTGACAGGCCATCGAGGATGCGACCTGCATCAGGCGCCGCTCCAGCGGCAGTGTCTCATCCCACTCGCCGACATGCTCGGCAAGATCGCGAATGAGGCCGGCACCGTCGATTTCGCCGAGGAGCGCGGGTGTTTCGCGCAAGGCCACCGCGCCGGGACCGAATGCTTCAATGACCAAGCCAAAGCGCGAGAGCTCGTCGGCGCGGTCGACGAGGCGTTCGACACTGGCTTCATCGAGTTCGACGATCTCGGGAATGAGAAGGATCTGCCGGGGTACGCCGGTCTTGGCGATCGCTTCCTTCAGTTGTTCATAGACGATGCGTTCATGCGCGGCGTGTTGGTCAATCACCACCAGGCCGTCCTGGGTCTGCGCCACGATATATGTGTCATGAACCTGGGCGCGCGCCGCCCCGAGTGGATGATCGAGCAGCGCGCCGTCGTCCGATTGATTTTCCGATCGATCCACAACGTTGTTGTCAAAATCGTTGCGCAGGTCTGCTGCCGGAGCGCCGACCGCAAATGCCGATTGCGATGGCGCGGCGAAGCCGCCACGAAGCGGCGCGAATGTCGCACCGACATCGCCCCTGCGCATTGCTGAATCTCGCCAAGCCGCGGCGGGACGCCCTGGCCGAGGCGAGCTGCGAAAGGCCGCAATCGTCGCCGCGCCGCCGGTCGTCGAAGCACGCGTTGCTTCGCGCGCCAGTGCGGTCTTGAGCGCATGGACGATCAGCGCGCGGACCAATCCGGCATTGCGAAAGCGCACTTCGGCTTTGGCCGGATGCACGTTGACGTCCACTTCCGCCGGCGGCAGCGACACCAACAGCGCCAGCAGCGGATGTCGATCCCGCGGCAGATAGTCGGCGTAAGCCGCGCGCACCGCGCCCAACAACAATTTGTCGCGGACCGGCCGGCCGTTGACGAACAGATATTGGCCGAGAGAATTGGCGCGGGTGAGCGTCGGCAGCGCGGCAAAACCTTCGACCCTGATCTCCTCGCGTTGCGCCGCAACTTCGACCGCATTGGCGCGAAACTCGGCGCCAAGCACATCGCCGAGCCGCACCAAGCGACCGGCGGAATCCGCTAGCACAGCGGCAAAATGCAGCGGCGAGCGCTCCTCGCCGGACAGCGTGAATGCGACATCGGGCCGGCTCATTGCAAGACGCCGCACCACGTCGCGTACGGCTTCGGCTTCGGTCCGATCGCCTTTCAGAAACTTTAGCCGAGCGGGCGTTGCATAAAACAAATCGCGCACGTCGACCCGCGTGCCCCGGCCGAGCGCGGCCGGCTTCACGCCGGATTTGACGCCGGCGTCGACTTCAATGGCCCAGGCATGCGGCTCATCGGCGTGGCGGGTTGTGATCGCAAGCCGTCCCGCCGCGCCGATTGACGGCAAGGCTTCGCCGCGGAAGCCGAGCGTACGGATGGCGACAATATCGTCGTCGGCGAGCTTGGATGTGGCATGCCGCTCCACCGCAAGCGCCAAATCGGCGCGGCTCATGCCCTCGCCATCGTCAGTGACGCGGATCAGCCGGCGGCCGCCACCGTCGGTGAGAATATCGATGCGCCTTGCCCCTGCATCGAGCGCGTTTTCTACAAGTTCCTTGACCACGCTCGCCGGGCGCTCGACGACCTCCCCCGCGGCAATGCGGTTGACCACGGCTTCGCTTAGTTGGCGAACAGGCATGATCGGCGGTTTCACTTGCGATTCGAAGTCAACGGTAGCCCGGATCGCGGGCGCCGCCTATGCTGGTATGTTGCCGCCATGTGGAGCGATGTGGAGGGTAGATGGAGCGGTATTTACCGGGGGCGATCCTGGCGGCTTGCGGCATTGCCGTGTACACAATCGGCTGTGTGCTGTTCCTCGCTCAACGCCGGCAGCGCGGTCGTGAGGGAGCGAACAAGTCGCTATTTGTCTACACGATCGTCCTGATGGTGCTTGGGTTTGCCGCTCTGGGCGCCGGTCTCTTCGCGCTCGAAGCCGCGCAATATCACACGATCAGCGGATAAGAGTCGGTAGCTCAATCGAATGACCGCTTTGCTTGCCGGAGCCGCTTGGTGCGCGCCCGCCGCTTCTTGCTTTCGATACGGCGTTCGCGCGCCGCCGCCGGAGGCCTGGTCGCCCGCCGCTTGAGCGGCGGATGTGCGGCCCGGCGGATGAGGTCCAAAAGACGCGCGAGCGCGTCTTCCCGGTTGCGCCCCTGTGCCCGATGGCGTTGCGCGGTTATGACGATGACGCCATCGCGGGTGAGGCGGGAACCGGCCAAGCGTTCCAGCCGGCTGCGAACGTCGGGGGGCAGCGAGGGTGAGCGGCGCGCGTCAAAACGAAGCTGCACCGCGCTCGCGACTTTGTTGACGTTTTGCCCGCCGGGTCCGGACGCTCGGACGAACGATTCAGCAATCTCGCGTTCATCCAGTGCGATTTTTGCGGTGACGGAAATCATCGCCAATTCCTACCCCGGATTGAGCGGAAGTAAAATCGGCGGGAAAATGATCGAATCTTGGACGCCGCCCGGATTTTGGAACTGAGGAATACTCAAGTATGGAGGACTGCGATGAATATTCCACGCCGCACATTCATTGCCGCGCTTGGATCGGTGCCTATTCTTCCTTTGTTGGCGCAGCGCGCGTTGGCTGCCTATCCAGACCGGCCAATTCATCTGATTGTGCCGTTTGCGGCCGGAGGAAACGCCGACATTGTCGGGCGCATAACCGGCGATCTGGTCAGCAAGGCGCTGGGCCAGCCGGTCGTGGTCGAGAATCGAGGGGGTGGCGGCGGCAGCATCGGCGCCGAATTCGTCGCTCATGCGACGGCGGATGGCTACACGCTCCTGGTCGGATCAAACGGGCCGCTCACGGTCGATCCGTTCCTTCACGCCAATCTTGGCTATGACCCGCTGAAGGATTTTACCGCTGTCGCGCTGACGAGTTACGTGCCGCACGCGCTCATTTTGAGCAACAAAATCCAGGCCAAGACCATGACCGAGCTCGTCGCGCAGTCAAAGAATGGCGCAGTGACGATCGCCACCAGCGGCATCGGCAGCGCCACGCATATGACGCTGGAGCGGCTGAAAGCCGCAACCGGGGCCAATCTCACTCATGTTCCCTATCGCGGCGGCGGCGCGCTGATGCCCGATTTGATCAGCGGCAATGTCGATGGCGCCATGACCGAATTCTCGACCGCGCTGCCGATGCACCAAGGCAGCCAGGCTCATATCATCGCGATCGCCGCGCTGCATCGCTCAAAGCTCGCGCCGGACATTCCGACCTTCGACGAGAGTGGCGTGAAGGGTTTTACCGCGCAAAGCTACATTGGCGTGGTGGCCCCGGCGAAGACGCCGGCGGATGTCGTCGACAAGTTACAACAGGCGATCGCCCAAGGCTTAAGTTCTGGCAGTCCCGCGGCGGAACGGCTGATCAGCCTCGGCTCGGAAGTCGCTTCGCCCGAGCAGATGACCGCGAAAGGCTTCGCCGAGTTCATTCGCGCCGATTATGAGAACATGCGCGAGGCCGCCAAGCTCGCCGGGATCACGCCGCAATAGCTGCGGCAATTCGTTTAATCGGATTCGTAGCACACTGAATTGTCGCCGTGCTGACGGCATGTATACTCGCGGAAGAGGGATATGAGGGCGACCGCTTTGCTCCGCACAATAGCTGCATTCGTCTTTGCATTTGCCGTCACATTCGGCAGCGCGCGGGCCGACACCGATCTAGTCAAAAGCGGCAGTTATTTGGTCAATGGCATTCTTACGTGCGGCAATTGCCATTCGCCAAAAGGACCGACCGGCGACATCGCCGACAAGGCATTTTCCGGCGGACTGAGCTGGGATGAGCCGCCATTCAAGGTGACGGCGCCGAACATCACTCAGGACAAGAAAACCGGAATCGGCGAGTACAGTGACGCCGAACTCAAGCAGGTGCTGCGCAAGGGCATCAAGCGTAATGGCGTGCCGGTCGCCATGATCATGCCGAGCGGATTCTATGAGATCATGACTGACGGCGACCTCGACGCAGTGATCGCCTATCTGCACACGATCAAGCCGATCACGAACACAGTGCCCGATCCGGTCTACAAGATGCCGCAGGGGCATCCGATTCCGCCGGGCGGCGACAAGCCGTTCAACGAGGCGACGCTGAGCGATAAAAAGAACAGGGGTTTTTACCTTGTCACCGTCGCGCATTGCATGGAATGCCACACGCCGATGGGTCCCCGCGGGCGCGAATTCGACGCTCGACTCGGTGCCGGCGGCTTCGAGTTCCCAGGACCATGGGGTGTCTCGGTGTCGCCCAATATCACCTCAAACAAGGACAAGGGTATCGGCGCCTGGACCGACGACGAGATCAAGCGCGCGATCACCCAGGGCGTCAGCCGCGACGGCAGCAAGCTCAAGCCGCCGATGGGCTACCATTATTATGAGACGGTCGCCTCGGACGACCTCGACGCAATAGTGGCCTATCTGCGCACTGTGCCAGCCAAAGAGTGACGTTGGTGCCAGGATCGGCGATTTGGTCGCCTCTTTCGCAAAAATAGCGAGAGGACAGGCGCGCTCAGCCCAATCCCAAACCACCCATCGAATTGGCGATTTGCTGGAAGATCAAAAACGCCACCACGATAAACAGCGTCACGCCGCCCACAAACAACGCCGAGCGGGCGCGCACGACGTACTGGCCGCGCCCGGCAATGCCGCCAAGCAACAGGAACAGGCCGGTGGGCAGGCAGACGATGGTGGCGTAGAAAACGCCCACGTAGGAAAAGCCATCCTCGTACGGGTTATTCCAGTTCTCGATCGGCGGGATCAGACTCCAGCCCCAGAGGAAAAGCATCGCGGCCGCGACTGCGAGAAAAATCACGCGCAGCCGTGGCGATGCTGTAATTCCCACCTGGTCCATTCGGCTGCCCTTTTCTTCCGCCGTAGCGGACGGGCGATGCGCGTTAGTTCGGCTTGCTCGAGGCAAAACCCTGCGGCTTGCCGACCACCGTCACCAACAACCCCTTATCGAGCAGCCGCTTGGCGACGCGTCGCGCATCGTCAAGGGTCACCGCTTCGATCATTGCGGTGCGGCGGCTGAAATAATCGGTACCGAAACCGTCGAGCTGCAGTTGCACCAATAGCCCCGCGATTTTCGTCGAGCTGTCGAGATTTAGGGCAAACGCGCTGCTGAGATAGCGCTTCGCCTCCAGAAGTTCGCCTGCGGTCGGGCCGTTATCGGCGAAGTGGTGGATTTCCCTTTCGATCAGATCGACCGTCTCGCCCGCACGATCCGCCCGCGTAGCGGTGCCGCCGAGCAGGACCGCCGCATGATCGAGCCAGACCAGATTGTCGGAGACCGAATAAGCGAGCCCGCGTTTTTCGCGGACTTCCTGATAAAGCCGCGAATCCGTCGAGCCGCCGCCGAGAATATGATTGACCAAATAAGCGGCCATGAAGTCCGGATCCTGGCGCGCAATTCCAGGCCCGCCGAAATCAACGACCGTTTGCGGCACGTCAAGGCTAACCTCGATCCGCCGCCCGAGCCCGAGCGGCGCCACATTAGTGATCGGATAGAGTTCAGGCTTTTCCGGCAGCGCGCCGAAAGTTCGGTCGAGCAGCGCCTTTAGCGTTTCGGCATCGATATCGCCGACCACCGCGATCTTCAAATTCTGTCGCGCAAGGACCCGATGCGTATAGGATTTGAGGTCTGCGACCGAGATGCTGGACACAGTGTCTGACGTGCCGTTCACCGGCCGGCCATACGGGTGGCCCTCGAAAGCCGTTTCCCACCAGCGCCGGCTCGCAATATCGGTGGGACTCGTCGTCTCGCGACGAAGGAGCGAGAGTATCTGGGCACGGCTGATCTCGACATCTTTCGTATCGAACCGCGGCGCCGTGACCGCGAGGCGCAAAAGCTCGAACGCGTCGTCGCGATTCTCGGTGAGCGTACGCATCGTGCCGCGAATCGTGTCTCGCTGCGCCGAGAAACTCAGTTGGATCGCCTTGCGTTCCAGGCGATCCGAAAAGGCAGTGGAATCGAGATCGCCGGCGCCGGCATCCAGCAGCGAAGCCGTGAGCGTCGCCGTGCCAGCTTTGCCGGCTGGGTCCTGAGCGGCGCCGCCGGCAAAGGCAAATTCAACCGCGATCAGCGGAACCGCCCGCTCGTGTACCAGCCAGGCCTCGATCCCGCCCGGGCTTACCACGCGCTCGATCGTGGTCGCCCCGGCACAGCCCGCAAACATGATGCCTGTTGCCGCGATCGCCGCCATGAGACCAACTACGCGGCCAACCACGCAGATCCTTCTCACGATCGCTTCTCCGCCGATTGCACGGTTTTGACGAGATAGCCGGTGACGGAACGCCGACGATCGAGCCACGTGCGCGCGGCGTTCTGCACGGCCTCCGCCGTAACCGCGCGAACGCGGTCCGGCCAAGCGCGGACGTCTTCGACCGTCTGCCCGATGGCGAGCGCGGAACCATACCAGCGCGCTAAAGTCGCCTGGTTATCCTCGGCATAGACAGCCTCGGCGATCAGACGGGTCTTGGCGCGGTCGAGTTCATCGCTGCTGACGCCATGGGCGATCACCTCGGCGAGGATGCCGTCGATCGCCGCCTCAAGCTGGGGCAATAAGACCCCGGGCCTCGGCGCGCCAAAGACTGTAAACTTCGCGTAGTCGACGGCGGTGCCGGAATAATTGGCGCCGGCGTTGAGCGCCAATCCCTGCTCGACGACCAGGCCGCGGTACAAGCGACAGTTTTCGCCGCTGCCGAGCACGTTCGCGAGCACTTCGAGCGCCTCGCTTTCGCCCGGCTTGGCAGAATTTTCTGACGGCACGAGGTAATCGCGGCTCACGCTCGGTTGTTCGACCCGCAAATCGGCAAGCGTGACGGTGCGTAGCGCCTCTTGCAGCGGCTCCATCGGCCGGTGTCGCGGATTGGCTTCGGCGCGATCGGCAATCTTGCCGTAGGTCGCTTCCGCGTCGGCTTTCACCTCCTCCGCCGTAACGTCGCCAGCAACGACGACGACCGCGTTATTCGGGCTGTAGAAGTGCCGATAGAACGCCAGGGCGTCTTCGCGGTTGAGCTGTTCGATTTCCGGACGCCAGCCAATCACCGGCCGGCCATAAGGATGATTGAGGTACAGCGCGGCGTCCATCTGTTCGCCGAGCCGTGCCGCCGGATTGTTGGCGACCCGCATATTTTGTTCTTCGAGCACAACATTGAGCTCAGGCCGCACCACATCGTCGGTGAGCACCAGACCGGTGATGCGGTCGGCTTCAAGCGCCATCATCTCTTTGAGGTGATTGCGAGGGACGCGCTGGAAGAAGCCAGTATAGTCGCTCGCGGTGAATGCGTTCTCCTGGCCGCCAATCTCAGCGACCTGCCGTGAGAACGCGTCGCCTGGATTTTTCTCCGTGCCCTTGAACATCAGATGTTCGAGGAAATGCGCCAGACCCGATTTGCCCGGAGTCTCGTCGGCGGCGCCTACCTTGTACCAGATCATGTGCGTGACCACCGGCGCGCGATGATCCGGCACAACGACGATTTCCAGCCCGTTCGCCAGGGTAAAATGGCTGACCTCTGCGCCAGCATAGGCGGCGCTTGCAGTCGCGCCCGCAAGCGCGGCAACGAGCAACAGAAATTTCGGCACCCTCACCCTCGCGCGGCAAAGATCACTGGCGCTGCCCAGCGCACCGCTTGCGTGAGCAGAAGCGATGGCACGACACGTTATCGCGGTATCTCCATGCGCTGAACGCACCAAGCCATACGACCCAGAAAGTACAAATAAATCAAGCCCAGCAGCAGCTTATCGCCCGCGATCAGGGCGCTTTTGCGGCACCACCCAAAAGCGATTCATACAGCAGCACCAGCACACCCGCAACAATCGCCACGTCGGCGAGATTGAAAACGTACCAGCGAAACTCGAAGCTGGCCGCTTCGATGTGGAAAAGCACGAAATCCATGACGCCCGGCCAATGCAGCCGATCAATCGCATTGCCTACCGCGCCGCCGACAATAAGCCCGAGGGCTCCAGCCGTGAGGCGCCACGTCGCACGCGCAAGCCAGACCCACAAGAAAATAAGCGCGGCGAGCTTGAAAGCGAACAGGGCCCATTCGCCGATCGGGCCCTGGTGCGGAAATAGCCCGTAACTGATGCCGGTATTCCAGGTCAAAACCAGATCGAGGAATGGCATAACCGCAAACCGGCCGCGATTGGCGAGATCGAAATCGAACAGCAGCCAGAATTTCAAGGCCTGGTCGACAAGGCATGTGAGCACCGCGACGCTCACGCCAAGCGCGCTCAATCGTCCCCACACATAGGAGTTTGCCCACGGCTGGGGCACTGCATCGCTCAACGTCACACCCCCTACTCGGCCGCGCGGCGCATCGCTTCCCACTCGCGCAGCGCCTGGGCATCGCGTGGGGTGACATCGGGGAATTGCGGATCGAGGCCGACCGCGGGAGAAATCTTCCATGAGCGCGCGCATTTGCGGCCCTCGGCCAGGCGCGGAACCACCGCGACTCCCGGCACGTCGGGCAACCGGAAAGCCTCGGCCGGACCGTCGCCCTCAACCAGAACCGCCCCCGAAGTGATGCACAATTCGGAGAGATCAACGTCTACTGCCGCGGCGAACAGCTCCGGATCGGCGACATGAATGATCGGATTTGCCTCGAGCGCGGAGCCGATGCGCTTATGCGCGCGCTCGATTTCCAATGCGCCGGTGACAACGCGGCGAATGGTGCGCAGCTTGCGCCATTTCTCGGCGAGCGCGTCGTCGCGCCAAGCGGCGGGCACCGGCGGAAACAGTTCGAGATGCACTGATGGCGCGGCCGCATCGCGCGCGAGCCACGCTTCCTCCGCCGTGAAACAGAGCATCGGCGCCAGCCAGCATACCGTCGTGCGGAACAGATGATCGAGCACAGTGAGGCAGGATTTACGCGTAAGCGACGAATACGGATCGCAATAAAGTGCATCTTTGCGGATGTCGAAGTAGAACGCCGATAGATCGGTAGTCATAAACGCGTTGAGCGCGGCAAAAATTCGCTTGTAGTCGAAATCCGCATAGGCCGCACGGACCAGCCGGTCGAGCTCGACCAGCCGGTGCAGCATCAATCTTTCGAGTTCAGGCACGGCCTCGGGCGCGATGCGGTCGGCGGCATGAAAATGCGCCAGATTGCCCAGCATCCAGCGCAGCGTGTTGCGCAGCTTGCGATAGGTGTCGACCGTCGTTTTTAGGATTTCCGGGCCGATGCGCAGATCATCGGCGTAATCGGCAGCGCAGACCCACATGCGCAGAATGTCGGCGCCCGCGGCGCGCATGACGTCTTGCGGCGCGGTGACATTGCCCAGCGACTTCGACATTTTGCGCCCGTCCTCGTCGAGCACGAAGCCATGGGTGAGTACGATATCGAACGGGGCGCGGCCGCGCGTGCCGCAACTTTCGAGCAGCGAAGATTGAAACCAGCCGCGATGCTGGTCGGAGCCTTCCAAATACATCACCGCCTCGCCGCCGCCATCTGCCTTGCGCTTGATGTGGGCGAGCGCCGGAAAATGCTGCGGGTCCTCGAGCACGAAGGCATGCGTCGAGCCGGAGTCGAACCAGACGTCGAGAATGTCGTCGACCTTCTGCCAGCCTTCGCTGGCACGCTTGCCGAGAAAGCGCTCGCGCGCGCCGGGTTTATACCAGGCATCCGCGCCTTCTTGCTCGAAGGCTTCGATGATACGGACATTGACGTCGGGATCGCTGAGCATGTCGACCGATCCGTCGGGCTTTTCTTTGATGAAGAGCGTTATCGGTACGCCCCAAGCGCGCTGGCGCGAGATCACCCAGTCGGGGCGACCTTCGATCATACCGGTAATGCGGTTCTCGCCTTGCGCGGGGACCCAGCGAGTGGCCTTGATCGCGGACAACGCCCGATGGCGCAATGTGTCGCGATGGCGATCGATATCCTTATCCATCGCGATGAACCATTGCGGCGTATTACGAAAGATCACCGGCTTCTTGGATCGCCACGAATGCGGATATTGGTGCTTGAGCCGGCCGCGCGCGATCAGCATGCCGGCTGAGATCAGAGCCTTGATCACCGCCTCGTTGGCGTCGCCTCTCTCGCCGGTATCGGTCAGCACGCGCTTGCCCGCGAGGCCTGGCGCTTGTTCGGTGAACCGGCCGTCGGCATCGACAGTGTAGGGAATGGTCGTGTTGATGCCCTGCGCGGAAAGCTTGGCGGCGTTGGCGGTCCACACGTCGAAGTCGTCGCGGCCGTGCCCTGGCGCGGTGTGTACAAAGCCGGTGCCGGTGTCCTCGGTAACGTGATCGCCTGGAAGCAGCGGCACCGCGAAGTCATAGCCGCCCAAGCTTTTGAGCGGGTGATCGCACAACAGCCCCGATAGTTTTTCCGTCGCAATCCGCGCCAACTGTTTGAATGCGGTGACGCGCGCCTGCCGAAACACATCGACCGCCAGCTTGTCGGCCAACAGGAAGCGGTCGCCTATCTTGGCCCAGTTGTCCGAGGGCGCATCCACTATCTGATAAAGGCCGTACTCGATTTTCGGCGAATAGCTGATGGCGCGATTCCCAGGAATGGTCCACGGCGTCGTCGTCCAGATTAAAATTGAAACTCCTCTGAGATCGGGCGCTTGCGGACCCGAAGAACGTGACTGTCCACTCCGCAGCGGAAATTTCACCCACACCTGGTCGGAGACATAGTCCTCGTACTCGACCTCCGCTTCGGCGAGCGCAGTCTTCTCGACCACCGACCACATGACCGGCTTCGAGCCGCGATAGAGCGTGCCGTTGGCCGCGAATTTCATCAGCTCGCGCGCGATTTGCGCTTCGGCGAAATAGTCCATCGTCGTGTAGGGATGCGCCCAGTCGCCGACAACGCCGAGCCGCTCGAACTCCTCGCGCTGCACCTTGATCCAGTGTTCGGCGAACTGCCGGCACTCGCGGCGGAATTCGACCAGAGCCGCAGGCTCTGAGAGATCCGGCTTCGCCTTGCCTTTGGCGCGATAATTTTCTTCCTCGATTTTCCATTCGATCGGCAGGCCATGGCAGTCCCAGCCCGGCACGTAGTTGGAATCAAAGCCGAGCATCTGCTGGCTCCGCGTCACCACATCCTTGAGGATCTTGTTGAGGGCGTGGCCGATATGGATGTTGCCGTTGGCGTAAGGCGGCCCGTCGTGAAGGATAAAGCGTGGCCGCCCCTGCGCCGCCGCGCGCAGCCGTGCGTACAGCCCGAGCTTCTGCCAGCGCGCCAGAATCTCGGGCTCCTTTTGCGGCAGCCCGGCGCGCATCGGAAAACCGGTCTTGGGGAGAAACAGCGTCTCGCTGTAATCGCGCGCTTTCGGTTCGGTCATTGTCGAGCTTCTCGCCTCGGTTGCGCCTTCTAACAAGCCGGGTGCGGTGCGGAAAGGGTCTGCACCAGGCCTCAGCCACGAGCGAGGAACCGGGCGCTCCGCGCTGGCGTTAAGTCCGCGAGGTTGAGGCGGGCTTGCGGGAGCGGGAGCCGTTCTTGGACGAGATTCGGGCCGATCGTGAGGCCCGCCACGAGCTCACTACCAGTGATCCCCTGCCCGTCGCTAGCGTCAATACGATGTGGACGTCGGCCGGCCATGGGGCGCTCATCGGCATTTTTCTACTGCTGTTTGGCGCCTTCCTTTATGTCGGCCGGCCCATATTGCTGCCGATCATGGCCGCGGCCGTGCTGGCGCTGACGCTCGCTCCGCTGATCAAGGCCGCCAAACGGCGCGGCATTCCTACATGGGTCACGGCAATCGTGATCCTGCTGTTCGGGTTCGGTGCCTTAAGCCTCTTGGCCATGGCGCTCGCCCAACCAGTCACCCAATGGATCGGCCGGGCCCCGGAGATCGGCGTCAGCCTCAAAGACAAGCTTGCCGTGCTCGATCGGCCGCTTGCTGCTTTGCACGAACTGCAGACTTCGTTGTTCGGCGACAATACCGGGGTGAACGTGAATATGCCGGCTTCGAACGTTGTGCTGCCGGTAGTGGCGTTCGTCACCCCCGCGGCGGGAGAACTGGTCCTGTTCTTCACCACTTTGTTGTTCTTCCTCATCGGCGAGATCGAACTCCGGAATCAGTTCGTCGCCCTGTTCGGCAATCGCGATACCAAGCTACGGTTCTTGAAGATCATGCGCGACATCGAGCGCAATCTTGCCGCCTATCTCACCGTGGTGACGATCGTCAACATCGGCATCGCCATCATTGTCTCGCTCGGCGCGTGGCTGATCGGCTTTCCTAATCCTTTGATCTTCGGTCTTCTGGCAGGCCTATTCAATTACGTGCCCTATATCGGGCCAGCTCTGATGGTCGTCGTCCTATTTGGTGTCGGACTCGTCACCTTTCCTTCGCTCGCGCATGCGCTGATCGCGCCGCTCGGCCTAGTCGCACTCGCGACGCTCGAAGGCCACCTCATCACCCCGACGCTTGTCGGGCGACAGCTCACGCTCAATCCGCTTGTGCTCTTTTTGGCCTTGGCGTTTTGGACATGGATGTGGGGCCCGATGGGGGCGCTACTCGCCGCGCCACTGTCTATTATCGGGCTTGTGGTTGTGAACCACTTGTTTCCGGCGGACGATGACAGGTTGCCCGAGTGAATGGAACCTTTGCTGCTTTGAATGTATTATCTTGATTAATCCGCAGTTTTGCATTCACGGAGTAATAGCATGGGCAACGCGTCGACAGTTTCCAGCAACATGCGTGACGCCAGCAATGAAGTGCGCGAGGGCGCGCGCGATTTCGGCAAAGCCACGAGCGCGGCTTCCGGCGATCTTCAGAAAGATCTGCAAACGTTGCGGGACGATTTCGCCCGGCTCGCCCAGCAAGTCGCCGACATCGTCGCCAACAGAGGCACCGCAGCCTGGCAGCGGGCCAGATCCGGAGTTGACGGCGTCATGTCCGACGCTCAGGACAAAAGCCGCGAGGCCGTCGATGCCATGCGCGAGGTTTCCGACAAATTCGTCGAGGCCGTCGACGAATCGATCAAGACTCGTCCGTATACGACGCTGGCGATCGCACTTGGACTGGGTTTCCTGTTCGGCGCGACGTGGCGGCGTTAAGATGTGGCAGCGTTAAGACGTGGCAGCGTTAAGACGTGGCGGCGTTAAGACGTGGCAGCGTTAAGACGTTGCGATACAAATTGGCGACGCTGATTTGGCGGACTGAGATTTTGGCATCGGCGGACGTCGTTGCCGCTGGCAGCTTGGCGCGGCCGATGCGAAATAAATGGCGCGGCGTCTAACGGAGCGTGCGGGATGTTCAAAACCGTGACGCGTGAAATCACATTATTCATTCAGGCAAGAAGCGGACTCAGCACTTCGGTCGTCGCGTCGGCGATCGTCGTTGTGGCCGCATTGCTGGTCGCCTTTGCGTTTCTCTGCATCGCCGCCTATGCCTGGCTAGCGGTTCAGTTCGGCGCCGTGTTCGCCGGCCTGATTATGGCCGGCGTATTTGTCGTCATTGCGATTATCGCGGCAATCGTCTGCGCGTCGGCGCGCCGCCGCGCTCGCGAGCGCGCCATTCTCGCCCGGGCGGCGCGCGCCCATTCTCCGTCCTGGCTCTTTGATCCGAAAGTTCTCGGCATTGCCGTCGAAGCCGGCCGCACAATCGGCTGGCAGCGCATCGTTCCGGTGGCGTTGCTCGCTTTCCTCGCCGCGCAATGGGCGCGCGAACACCGCGACAAAGCCGAGCGGCAGGATTTTTAGATCGGCGACGGTCAGATCGGCGGGAACGCATCGCCGGCCCGGGCCAAAGCTTCGCGGGCAAGCCGGCTATCTTCTTTCATCTGACGCACCAGATCCTTGGCTGATGCGAACATCGCTTCGTCGCGCAGCCAGGCAATGAAGGCGACATCGATATTGGCGCCGTAGAGATCG
>DASXJB010000087.1:0-3420 GCA_036497645.1 Xanthobacteraceae bacterium | reverse complement strand
CAAAGTGCGCTTGATCGACAATCCGGATACCTGGCTGTCGTTCACCGATCTGGTGCTGATCGATCCGGTCGGCACCGGCTGGAGCCGCGCGGCCAAGCCGGACGGCGCCCGCGGTTTTTGGTCCGTTCATAGCGATGCGGAATCGATGGCCAAGGTCATTGCGCTCTATGTCGCCAAGAACGGACGCGCCAGTTCGCCCAAATTCATTCTTGGCGAAAGCTACGGCGGATTTCGCGCCGCCAAGGTCGCGCGCGTGCTGCAAAGCGAACAAGGCATCGTCGCCTCCGGCGCCCTGATGCTGTCGCCGACGCTTGAGGGCGCATTTCAATTCGGCGGCGATCGTTTCGCGCTCAGCGCCGCTTTGCAATTACCATCGCTCGCGGCCGCCGAGCTCGAGCGCGAAGGGGCGTTCAGCAAGGAGGCGCTTGCCGAGGCCGAGCATTTTGCTCTGACCGATTATCTCACGACGCTCGCCGGTCCGCCGCCGCAGGGCGAAGCCGCCAAGAGTTTCTATGCGCGGGTCGCGAAAATGACCGGGCTGCCGGTCGAGGCCGTCACCCAATCCAACGGCTTCATCCACGACGCTTATGTGAAGAGCCTCGAGGCCGGCAGTCACAAGATCGTCAGTCATTACGACGCGACATTCGCCTCGGACGATCCCTACCCGACGAGCCCGGTGCCGCGCGGGCCCGATCCGATCCTCGACGCGCTGGTGCGCGCTTACGGCGGTGCATTCGTCGGCTATGCCCGCGACGAACTCGGTTTTAAGACCGACATGTCCTACAACCTCCTCGCCGGCGACATCGCCGGAAAATGGGATTGGGAACAGGGCCACGGTCAGGCCAGCGTCAACGATGATCTGCGCGTGCTGCTGGCGCTTACACCATCGTTTCGGCTTGTGATCGCGCACGGCTATAGCGACATGGTGACGCCCTATGCGGTATCACGCTACGTACTCGATCATCTTCCGCCGTTTGAAGGCCGCGCCACTCTCAAGCTCTATCGCGGCGGCCACATGTTTTATCTCGATCCAAATTCACGCAAAGCTTTCGGAGCCGACGCCCACGCGATCTACGCCGCGCCGTGACGCGCACGGATTGGACTTAATCCCAGGATTTCGCCATCATGCCGGCGCCGAGCGCAGGGTGAGCTCATGAGTTTGCTGCGGGTTCAGGGGGTGTCGAAGCATTTCGGCAGCCTGATTGCCCTGAACAATATTTCGATGACGGTCGAGCCGGGGGAGCTGCGCGCCATCATCGGCCCGAACGGCGCCGGCAAGACCACTTTTTTCAACCTGATCACCGGGTTCTTTCGTCCGACCGCGGGCCGCATCATCTTCGATGGCCAAGACGTCACCGATCTTCTACCCGCGCGGCGCGTATGGTGCGGCATGGCCCGGACGTTTCAAGTGACAGAGGTCTTTCCCGAGCTGACGGTCGGCGAGAATTTGCGCATCGCGGTGGAGGTCGCGTCCGGTCTGCGGCTGCGGGCGTGGCTGTCGCAAATGGATGATAACAAGATCCGCACGCGGGTGCGTGAACTCATCGACATGGGCGGTCTCACCGCCAAATCCGAGCGCCAGGTCGGCGAATTATCCCATGGCGATCAACGCGCCACCGAGATCATGATGGCGCTGGCGCTCAAACCGCGCCTCTTGTTGCTCGACGAGCCCACAGCCGGCATGGGCGATCAGGAAACCTACGATATCACCCAGCTCATTCGCCGGCTGCACAAGGGCAGTAAGCTGACGATCGTGCTGATCGAGCATGACATGCGCGTGGTGTTTCATCTGGCCGACCGCATCATGGTGCTCGATCAAGGCAAGTTCCTCGCCGAAGGCACGCCGGCCGAGATCGCGGCCAACAAGGCGGTGCAAACCGCCTATCTCGGCCAGGCGGCATGAGGACCGTATGAGCGCCGCACTGCGCGCCGAAGGACTCCATACGTTTTATGGCAAGAGCCACATCTTGCATGGCGTCAGCCTCGAGGCGGCTGAGGGCCAGGTGACGGCGCTGTTGGGCCGCAACGGCGCCGGCAAGACCACGACGCTGCGCAGCCTGATGGGGCTGACCCCCCCGCGCGACGGCCGGGTCACGATGTTCGGGACCGAAACCACCGGCTGGCCGCCGTTCCGCGTGGCCGCGCTCGGCGTCGGCTACGTCCCGGAAGGGCGCAGGATTTTTCCGAACCTGACCGTCGACGAGAATCTGCTGGTGCCCTTGGAGCGGTCCGGACCCTGGACTCCCGATACCGTGTACCGGTTGTTTCCCCGCCTGCAGGAGCGCCGGAGCAGCCGCGGGCGTCAGCTGTCCGGCGGCGAGCAGGAGATGCTATCGATCGCGCGCGCGCTTTTGCTCAATCCCAAGCTCCTCATCCTCGATGAGCCATCGCAGGGATTGGCGCCGCTGATCGTGCGCGAAGTTTTCCGGATCGTCGCGCAAATGCGTTCGGAGGGCATCACCGTGCTGTTGGTCGAGCAGAATGTGCGTATGAGTCTCGAAATTGCCGACCATGCTTACGTGCTCGACGATGGTCATGTCGTCTATTCGGGACCTGCCCGCGAATTGGCGGCCGATGAGGCGCGGGTGCAGTCGCTTGCCGGCGCCAGCGCCGAGGAATGGAAACAGCCGAGTTAAAGCAACAAACGCTTGTCGTTGATGGCGGCTTGACATCGCGCATCGCTTAAGCCGGCAAGCAATGCGGTCAGCTCGTGTCAGCTCGCGTTCTTGGGGTCGAGCCCGTACTTGGCGCACATTTCGTTGACGATCGCGATATCCTTACCGCCGGCGATCAAGCCCATGACCGCCGAGGATACGTGGCCACCGCTCAAATGCGCTTCGACGATATAGGCTTGGCGGCCGCTATACGCGGCATAAGGACTCTGCGCGTCCACCATGGCGCAGTAATTGACCGATTCCTCGGTGACGACGGTGGGAAATTTTGCCCACCGGTACTTCGCCGCGCCGGCATCGCGCAGCGACGGCGTGACCGCGTCGATGATCGCTTTCTTTTCCTGCGGAGTGAGATCGCGCTGTCCAACGGTGGTCGGCACGACCGGCGCGCCGTTCGCGCCTTCGCCGCTTTGCGTGACAGTGGTGCCGGTGGCGCAGCCGGAAAGCACCAAGCCGGCCGCCAGGGCGGCGATTACACTGGGCCCCGATGATTTCAAGGCTCGTTCGCTCAGCGGGCGGGTTGCTCGGATCCGGTGGCCGAAGTCGCCGCACGATTCGAGACGCGAACAGCGCCGATTGTGACGTGTGGGGGCGACGCCGATCCGGCTGGCGCGCTGCCCGGACGAATCAAGCCGGCGTTGATCATGGCGCGGCCGTCCCGGGTCGGATTGCTCATTTCCTTCACATTCTCGCTGACGAGTTCGTTGGCGGCTTCCGGATGCCCGGTATTGATCTTGCGCATATTGCT
>DASXJB010000086.1:0-1529 GCA_036497645.1 Xanthobacteraceae bacterium | reverse complement strand
TTGCAGCGCATGTATGCCGACTTCGTGGCGCATTATCAGGAACTGCGTAGTCAAGCGGAAAGCGCAGCACCGCTGCGCCGGGACGATAGCCATGCCGATTTTGCTCAATGAAACTCACGACCCGGCGCGGCGCAGCTTTGTCGAAAGCGCCAATCCGCCTGGCGGCGACTTCCCGATACAGAATTTGCCGTTCGGTGTATTTCGCCGCGGGGCGGGCGAACAGCCCCGAGTCGGCGTAGCGATTGGCGATCAGATCGTCGATGTTTCCGCGGCGGCCGGTCTGTTCAACGGCCCTGCTGCAATGGCGGCACAGGCATGCGGCGCGCCGTTTCTCAATCCGCTGATGTCGCTGGGGCCGCCGGCCTGGTCGGCTTTGCGGCTCGCTTTGTCCCGCGATCTCGCCGCCGAAGCCGGCGCCAACGCCCGTTTGCGTCCTTATCTGACGCCGATGGCATCCGCCGAGATGAGAATGCCGGTTGCATTCCGCAACTTCACCGACTTCTTCACTTCGATCTTTCACGCCACCAATGCAGGGCGATTGTTTCGCCCCGACCATCCATTGACGCCGAACTACAAATACGTCCCCCTCGCCTATCACAGCCGCGCCTCCTCGGTGCGGATCAGCGATATCGCGGTGACGCGGCCGAGCGGACAGCGTAAAGGAGCCGATGGGTCGGCACCGAGCTTCGGTCCTTCGCAGCGTCTCGATTTCGAACTGGAACTCGGCGCATTTATCGGCACCGCATCCGACCTGGGTCGTACCGTCCCGATCGGCGCGGCGGCAAATTACATTTTCGGCTATTGCCTCCTCAACGACTGGTCGGCGCGCGACATTCAGGCCTGGGAATCCCAGCCGCTGGGTCCGTTCCTCGGCAAGAATTTCGCCACCACGATTTCGCCCTGGGTGGTGACAGCGGAAGCCTCGGCGCCGTTTCACTCTGGCGCGTTCGCCAGACCAGAAGGCGATCCGGCCCCATTGCCTTATCTCGACGACGCTGAGGACCGGGCGCAGGGCGGCCTCGACATCACGCTCGAAGCCTATATTGCGACCGAGGCCATGCGCCGCGACGGCATGCCCGCGCATCGGCTGACGCAAAGTTCGTTCGCGCAGATGTACTGGACCTTCGCCCAAATGATCGCGCACCACACCAGCAACGGCTGCAATCTTGAGATCGGCGATTTGATCGGATCCGGCACGGTGTCCGGGCCAGAGCCATCGAGCTGGGCTAGCCTGCTGGAGCTCACCGCGGGCGGTTCGAAGCCGCTGGTGCTGCCCAACGGCGAGCAGCGCGCTTTCATTGAAAACGGCGACGAGATCAGCTTTCGCGGCTTTTGCGCCAAGCCCGGCCATGCCCGGATCGGCTTTGGCGAATGCCGCGCTTTGGTGTTGCCGGCCGGGTAAACCGGGCTTTGCCGCTCAGTGAATTTCGGGCTCGGGAATAGCGGCCTGGCCTTGCAGAAAATCGAAATCGCAGCCCTCGTCAGCCTGCCCGATGTGAGCTGAGAACATGGCGCCGTAGCCGCGCGGA
>DASXJB010000085.1:0-5333 GCA_036497645.1 Xanthobacteraceae bacterium | reverse complement strand
CGTCGCACTTTGTCCGAGTTTGGCACAAAGCGGTAATTGTCACGGTCGTGAACGATGTCTGCTTTCGGGACTAAAGCGGACATGGCGAATTTGTTAGTACACGCCCTAGTCAATCTTGATGCCGAGCGCCTGCACAATCGGTGTCCATTTCGCGATTTCCGCTTCGATCCGCCGCCGGAATATTTCCGGTGACGAATTGACGTCCGGCTCAAATCCGGTCTCCACCAGCATCTTTTGGTAATCGGACTCGGCGAGCAGGGCATGATTCGCTTGCGCGATCTGATTGATGATCGCCGTCGCCGTGCCCGCAGGAGCAAACAAACCGATGAGCTGTTGCGAAATCATGTCCGGCAGCGACTCTGCGGCCGCCGGCAGGTCGCTCGCGGCGGTCAGGCGTTTCGGACCAGTGACGGCGAGAATGCGCAGCCTGCCGGTGCGGTGAAACTCAATCATTTGCCCGGTCACCGCGGGCGTCACCATGGACACATGCCCGGCCAGCGCGTCGGCGATGGCCGGTCCCGACCCGCGATACGGCACCTGCAGAAGATCGGGAAGTCCGGCGAGCGACTTGAATAATTCGCCGGTGAGATGATTGAGCGAACCAACGCCGGCGTGCCCATAGGACAGTTTGCCGCGATTGGCTTTGTCGTAATCGATGAACTCGGCAAGCGTCGTGGCCGGAATGGAAGGATGTACCGCGAGCGCGAACGGCGAGACAGCAATGTTGGATATCGGTTCGAGATCCTTGATCGGATCGTACAGTGGCCGCGTTTTCAAAATCGCCTCGGTGACGTGCGTGCTCGATCCACCAAGCAGAAGCGTGTAGCCGTCGGGACTTGAATGCGCGACCGTGGCGGCACCGAGCGAACTCCCGCCACCGCCCTGGTTTTCCACCACGATGGTGCCAAGCAGCGGCTTAATCCGGTCCGCCCACGGGCGTCCTATGGCGTCGAATCCGCCGCCCGGCGGGAACGGAATGATCAAACGGACCGGCCGCTCCGGATAGTTCGATGCTGCGCGCGCAGCGGCAATCGAAAGTCCGCGCGCTGCAACCGCCGCCGATCCGAGCGTCAAGAGATCACGCCGTCGCATCGTGCTCGGTTCCCCAATCTCGCCGTTGCCCCAGCAGATTGAGAGAAATTACCGGTGCGCTCCCATAAGGTCCAGCACCGCTGGGAAGACGAGACACTTTGGCTTATGATTTCCCGACCATGTCGTGTCGATTCCGGAGTTTTCGATTGGAGAGTGATTGATGTCGATGACCCTAACGCCGCTGACGCCGGCGGTCGGCGTGGAAATAGGAAATGTCGATCTCACCGCCTTGAGGGCGGCAGAATTTGCGCAAATCGAAGCAGCCTGGCACCGCCATTCGGTGCTGCTGTTCCGCGGGCAGAAACTCAGCGACGACGACCTTCTCGCTTTCAGCCGACGCTTCGGCGATCTCGATCCGCCGCCAAATCAGGAGCGCGGCCGGCAGAGTCCGCCGGGATATCCCGACATTTACGTGGTCTCTAACGTGCTCGACGACAAAGGCCAGCCGATCGGCGCGCTCGGCGCCGGCGAAGCGGTCTGGCATACCGACATGAGCTATCTGGAACTGCCGCCGGATGCGTCCATGCTCTATGCGCTCGAAATTCCGCCGGCCGGCGGCAATACTTATTTCTGCGGCATGCAGGCGGTGTGGCGGGCATTACCGGCATCGTTGAAGGCGAAGCTTGGGACACGCCGCATCAAACACGACGGCACGTTCAACAGCGGCGGCTATGTGCGCCAAGGCGTGACGCCGACTGACGATCCACATAAAGCGGCCGGCGCGTGGCACCCGGCTGTCTGCGCCCATCCCGCCACCGGCGAAGCCGCGCTCTATCTCGGCCGGCGGCGTAATTCCTATGTCGAGGGTTTGCCGCGGCCGGAATCGGACGCGCTGCTCGATGAGCTATGGCAGTTCGTCGACTCGCCGGAATTCACCTACGAACACCACTGGCGTGTCGGCGACCTCGTGGTCTGGGACAATCGATCGACCATGCACCGCCGCGACCCGTTCGATAATGCCTCACGCCGGGTCATGCATCGGACCCAGATCAAAGGGAATATTCGGCCGCGCGCTTACGTCGGCGCATCGGGCCGCGGTGAAGCGGCCGTGGCGTGAGTTTGCGTCACGCCCACTAACCGGCGGCAGCTTCGATTCGCGGCTGTTACTTCAGCGGCCATTGCCCGGTCTCGATCTTGCCGGCGGCGATCACGGCTTGCGTCCGGCTGTCGACGCCGAGCTTTTGCAATATGGCGGAGACATGCGCTTTGACGGTCGCCTCCGACACGCTGAGCTCATAGGCGATCTGCTTATTAAGGAGGCCGCCCGAGAGCATCATCAGCACGCGCACCTGCTGCGGCGTCAGCGTTGCCAGCCGCCTGATCAGCGCCGCCGTCTCGGCATCCGCCGCGCCGGCAAGCTCGACATCGGGCGGCGTCCACATTTCGCCCGCCAGCACGCGCGCGACGGCGGTTCGCAGCGCCTCGACGCCGAGCGTTTTTGGCAAAAAACCCGCGGCGCCGAATTCCATGCTATGGCGAATTACGACCGGATCGTCATTGGCGGATACGATCGCGACCGGCAGGCTCGGATATTGCGCACGTAAATACATCAATCCGGAAAAGCCGCGCACGCCGGGCATTTGCAGGTCGAGCAGGATCAAATCCACCTCGCCGCCGGTTTCGAGCCGCTCCACCACCTGCTCAAACGTGCCCGCTTCGGCGACCTCGACGTGATCGAACAGACCGTTGACCGCTTCGCGCAGCGCGCCGCGAAACAGCGGATGATCATCCGCGATCAAAACACGATAAGATTGCGTCTCGCTCAATCGCTTGCCGTGTCACTGTTGGCGCAGGACCCGCAGAAT
The DNA here is from genome assembly GCA_036497645.1 of Xanthobacteraceae bacterium. Taxonomy (GTDB): domain Bacteria; phylum Pseudomonadota; class Alphaproteobacteria; order Rhizobiales; family Xanthobacteraceae; genus BOG-931. The sequence goes on along the minus strand of DASXJB010000085.1, from coordinate 2,436 downwards.
TGCAGGATCACCTCGCGCCGATGCGGGCTCGTGCGATGCTCGGCGACATAAATGCCCTGCCAGGCGCCGAGCGCCAGATCGCCGTCACTGACCGGCATCTGCAAGGACACGCCGTTCAGCATGGATTTGACATGGGCCGGCATGTCGTCTGGCCCTTCGACGTCGTGCACCCAGCCGGCATTGGCCGGCGCCAGGCGCCGGAGAGCGGTGACCAGATCGGTGCGGACGTCGGGGTCGGCGTTCTCCTGGACGACGAGGGAGGCCGAGGTGTGCCGCAAATAGATCAGAACTGCGCCGTCGCGTGCGCCGATCTGTTTGAGAAAACTCGTAACCTCCGCTGTTATTTCGAAAAAACCTTCGCCGGACGTTTCCACTGACAAACGAGCAGTGGCAATGCTGTCGGCTTTCGTGCTGCGAATGGCGGAAAGCTTGCTCAAGATCGCTCAGCTCTTGTTGAAGACCTGCTTTTGGGCGCGGGCGATAGCATCGATAAAACGCTGCCAGACGTGACCGACAAAAGCGATTGCCCGATCGATATCGGCGTCGCTCGGCAGACGCAGCGTCGAGTCATTTTGCGCGGTCGAAGCATCTGGCGCCACGCCCGGCGGCAGCGACAGGCCGTGCGCCAGTAGAGTTCGCTTGAGCGCTGCGTTCTCGTTCTGCAATCGGGCGATCTCGCCCTCGAACACGGCGCGATCTTCCGGCGCCGCTTGGCAGGCCCAGCCGACCGGCTTTTCGCTGCACAGCGACACTGCTCCCGATTGTGTGTCCAGCCGCAAAAAGCCGTTCGCCTGCCGGCTGAAGACATAGCGCCCGCCCTCGGTATCTGGTGTCGGTTCGTCGGCCAAGGCTGGTCCGATCAGAACTGCTGGTCCGATCAGAACTGCCGGCCCTATCAGAACTGCCGCCGCGACGGCAATCGCCATGCCGATTTGCTTCATGACCAAATCCTCTCGCGAGAGCGCGTCAAGATTCCAATATTAAGGGCGGAGAGCCCGCCTGGCACGGCTGGCTTTGCCATCTGACCGACCTTTTCGGTGCACAAAGGAAAGCGGAAAAGAACCGCGCGCGCATGCACTATCTCCTGCTAAATCAACGGCGTAGTCGAGGTCGGCGTTTTCTTGACTTGCCAGAACCCAGTCAGTATGGTCCGCGCGGCTTTAAGGTGCGCGTGGGCCGCGATCGCTGCAAGCCGCGAGTGTCGGGAGCATGAGCGACGCGCGCGAAAACGGCGACCGGGGCAAGCAGCAAACCAGCGAAGCCGCTCTCTCCGCGAGGCTCCAGCGGCTCAACGAAGGACTAGGTCAAGCCCGCGATGCCGCGGGCGACCCTTCGGACAGTTCTGGTGCGCAGCGGGCAGCGACTGCATCAGGTTACGCCAAGGGCTTCCGGCTCTCCAGCGAACTCGTTGCAGGCGTCGTGGTCGGTGCCGGGATTGGCTGGCTGATCGACCGCTGGCTCGGCGTTTCGCCCTGGGGGCTTATTGTATTTCTCTTGCTCGGCTTCGCCGCGGGCGTGCTCAATGTGATGCGCTCCGCCGGCCTCATCGCCGGCCCCGCGCTCGACGAAGGCACCCGGCAAGGTCCGGACAGGTAAGGCCGCGCAACGCACGCTGCCAATGCGCAATCGGCGAAGGGACTATGCAGGTCGACCCGATCCACCAATTCGAGATCAAGGATTTCTGGCCGCTCTTCAATTTGGGCAGCCATCAAATCAGTTTCACCAATTCAGCCCTGTACATGTTCATCATTGTCGGTTTGGCGTCCGCGCTGCTGATCGGCGCCACGACGCGCCGCGCAGTGGTGCCGGGTCGGCTGCAATCGATCGCCGAGATTTGCTACGAATTCGTCGCCAATACCGTGCGCAGTTCGGCCGGAACCGAAGGTATGAGATTTTTTCCCTTCGTGTTCACGCTTTTCGTGTTCGTTTTGTTCGCCAATATGATCGGGCTCATCCCTTATTCGTTCACGGTCACGAGCCAATTGATCATTACCGTGAGCTTGGCGTTGCTCGTGTTCTTCATCGTCGTCGGCTACGGCTTCTGGAAAAACGGTCTGCGCTTTTTGAATCTATTCGTGCCGAAGGGCGTGCCAAAACTCATTCTTCCGGCAGTCGTCGCCATCGAGGTGCTGTCGTTTCTGTCCCGGCCGGTCTCGCACAGCGTCCGATTGTTTGCCAACATGCTCGCGGGCCATATCACGCTCCAGGTCTTTGCCGGCTTTGTTATTATGTTGGGCAGCGCCGGCATACTCGGCGTATTCGGCGCGACCCTGCCACTCATCATGGTCGTGCTGTTGACCGCGCTCGAGCTTCTGGTGGCGTTCTTGCAGGCGTATGTGTTCGCCATTCTCACTTGCATCTATCTGAATGATGCAATTCACCCGGGCCACTGACGGCCAATCATTACAACCTAAAGAAGGAGTGTTCTCATGGATC
>DASXJB010000084.1:0-11527 GCA_036497645.1 Xanthobacteraceae bacterium | reverse complement strand
TCTCTCTTGGGCGCCGAAGACCGAATTAGCGGACGGACTTGTGCAGACCATAGAATATTTCGAAGCACTGCTGAGCGACGGCACCGTGCGCGCGTCCATCGCTCTCGATCAAACTGCAGAAGCCTAACACCTACGCGTTATCATCCCCAACTGGTGCAATGATGAAGCGATTAGACCCATGGCTCGGCAGCGCAACGCATTGCGTGAACAGTGGGGCCGGCTTGGTAAATTTGTCCTCGGCTATTCGGGCAATCTGGGACGAGCCCATGACTACGGTACGGTGTTGGGGGCCGCCGAAATACTCCGCAATGCCACAAACATTATCTTTCTCGTGGTCGGCGGTGGTAACCGGTTCGCTGAACTGAGGACTGCCGCCAAAGAGCGCGGCCTCGATGGCTCATTCCGCTTCATGCCGTATCAACAGCAGGAAATGCTACCGTATTCTTTAAGCGTCCCCGATGCCCATTGGCTGTCATTGAATCCACAGCTGGAGGGCTTGATCGTCCCGAGCAAATTCTACGGCGTTGCCGCGGCTGGCAAACCGATCGTTGTGATTGGCGATCCAAACGGCGAACTTGCAAACTTGGTACGGGACTATGGCTGCGGCGCGGTTATTAAGTCCGATAACAGCCAACTGCTTGCCCAAGTATTGCAGAGCTGGTCGACCGACCCACAGACCATTGCCGCACTGGGGATCCGCGCACGTCAAATGCTCGATGAGCACTTCACCCGGCGACAGGGACTTGCTCGTTGGAGTGAATTGATCAACCAACTGGGCCAATCACATTCGGAAGAGCATTTCAATGCGGGCGAGCCGACTATAATTGGCAGTACAAAGGCGATCGCGAGCGATATGGGTTAAATTTTGCTACAGACAACGGGCAGCGCTACGGGCTCGCCGGCTGACAATGCGGGATGCCCATGTTTCTCGGCGATACACGCGGTCGCCGACTGTCTGCATCACGTCGCTAGGCCGATGGCGGACTCACGAATGGATCGAATGGTCGGTCTTTGCTGCATTGCAGTTGGTCGCTTATGGCCCCGGATACTCGACCTCTGGCGAAGCGGACATGAACACCGAAAGCGGCCGCGAATTCCGGCTATGAGTTTTCACTGACAGTGAGCTTTATTGGAGCTTGAATCGCTGCGCTAAGTGAAGAGGACGCGGCAGCCGGCACAACGGCGCTTCACGCCAGATCGACCGCAAATCGTTTGAGATCGCTCAGCGCGCAGTAAGCCAGCGCCGCTTCATGCGTTGCGCGTAGGACGACGCGCGGCGCGTGATGGGCTTCAAATGCCTCTTGCCAGCGTTGCGCGCATAGGCACCAGCGGTCGCCGGCCTTCAGCCCGGTAAAGCCGATTTCGGGAACCGGCGTCGAGAGATCATTGCCGCGCGATTTGGAGAAACCAAGAAAGGCGTCGGTCATGACTACGCACACGGTGTGACACCCAATGTCCGCCCGGCCAGTGTTGCAACAGCCGTCCCGGTAAAAACCCGTCATTGGTTTAATCGAGCACAGCTCAAGCGGCTCGCCGAGAACATTGCGGGCTGGCAGGCGGCCGCCCCAATGCTCTTGCCTCTCGTCTCGTAACATTGCGCGGCTCAGGAGATCGTGGCATTCCGCAGTTAAGGATGGGAATTTCGATGAGAGGATGAATCAGCGCAAAAATCGCGGTGCGATAAACACACGCGGGGAGAAATACACGCAGGGAGCGACCAAGGTGGGGCCTTGCCTTACTGATGCGGCCCCGAAAGATCGCTCCCAGCGCACCGCTCGCGTATTGACCGCTATGATGCCGCCCGAACGGATGCGGCGTCAGTCATCGCGGCTCTCCTGGCCCGGTGGAAGCATACGCACCTCCATAACCACGACAGCTACGACTCAAATCTTGGCGCAACTGCCTCGTCTGTCAAGAGAGCAAACGGTCGCCGGTTCCATTCGCGTGATCACCAGTAAATTCAATCACGCTCGCCAGAGCGGCATGTCATTCAATCTGTAGCTTGAGGGATTCAATCAGTTTCCCCCAGCGGAGACGCTCCTGTTGCGAAAAGGTGGCGAACTCATCGAGACGCATGCGCTCAACTTCGATGCCCACCTGTTTCATCCGTTCGAAAAATGCGGAGCTCCCCAACAACGCGTCGAGCTGTGCGCGCAACCGCTCGATGATCGACGCGGGGGTGGGAGCCGGAGCGTAGAGCGCGACCCAAGCCGAAGCGATGAGGTCGGGATAACCGAGCTGGGACATGCGCGGAACATCGGGCAGAATCTCGGACGCGGAATTGGAGGCAAGGGCCAGCGCGCGCACTTGGTTGGCGCGCGTGGAGGCAATGACATCGGGCACAATCGGAAACATCGCCGCAATTCGCCCGCCGATCAGATCTTCGAGCGCAGCAGCTTGGCCTCGATAGGGCACGTGGACCATGTCGATCCCGGTGCGCGCCTTGAACATTTCGCCGAATAGATGGGTAGACGAACCGATTCCCGACGAGCCATAGCTGAGCGCGCCCGGACGCGCGCGTGCGTAAGCGATAAAGCCATCCAGCGATCGCGCGGGTATGGCGGGATGAACCACAACGAGGTGCGGCGCCGACCACATCATGCTGATCACGGTAAAATCGGCCGCCGGATTATAAGACAGGTGCCGATACAAGCTTTGGTTGATGGTCTGTGTGCCATTGGTGCCGATGAACAGCGTATGACCATCGCCTTGCGCGCGCGCCGCTTCCGCGGCAGCGAGATTGCCGCCGGCACCCGGCTTGTTCTCGACCACAACAGGCTGCCCAAGCACGGCCTTCAGGTGCCCGGCCAACAGCCGTGCCGAGAGATCGGCGCTTCCTCCCGCCGGAAACGGTACAAGGATGGCAATTGTCTTGCTGGGCCAAATATTGGACGAGGATTCCGCCCAACTGGGAACCGCCACAGCGCTGGTGGCGGCGGCGCATCCCAAAATCAGGTGGCGACGAGCCAACGACATTATGCTTTCTTACAGGCTTGGCGCGCCGCAATGCTGTGGCGCTGAAGTGACACTTCATGGAAATCGACGGCTATCGCAGGCCGCGCGTGGCCGATCCACTGCCTGTCTGATTGAATGGCTCTGCTGTGGGCGGACGGGTGCCGGCTTTTTCTGATGTTCGATACGAGCTTTTTTGAGGGGCAATGACGCAGACTTCCGCGTATCCGGTGAACTCGCGCGATGCTGCCGCTGCCAGTTCTCGGACGAGCGCTCCTCTACGTTCCGGCTTGGCGCGGCTGCAGCCGTGGAGTGACTGGATCGTTTTGATTATCACGGCTGCGGCGCTGTACCCGATGTTCGGCCGCAGCTCGGATATGGCACCGTTTTACAGCACCGCCGCGCGCTGCATTTTGCGGGGCGAAGCGCTGCTGAGCTGCCTGCCCCCGTACCCCTATCAGCCCACTTTGGCGATTTTCTTCATTCCGATCGCATTCCTGCCGGCGGTTCTGCAAAGACTGATCTGGTACGTGATCTTTGTCGGTTGTTTGGTGCTCGCCGTTCGACTGACCGAAGCGATCGCCGAGCGGCTTTATCCGGGCTCAACGCGCGGTCCAATCCTGTTCTGGCTGCGCACGATCATGCTGGTCACCTGCGGCAAGCATTTCCTCGACGTCATCACTTATGCCTCGCACGACCCGCTTTCGCTCGCGCTCATCATGTTCGCGACTTGGGCGCTGTTTAATGGCCGCGAAGCTGTGGGCGGACTGTGGCTTGCGGTTGCGGCGGCTATCCGCGCTTCGCCGCTCATTTATCTTCCCTATCTGGTTCTCAAGCGGCGTCTGCTCGCTTGCGTCGTTTTCATCATCGCGTTCTTGGCGGTGAGTCTCATCCCTGACGTTATCGGCGCGTTGCACGGCGGCCACACCGGTTATTTCACCGACTGGCTGCGCCAAGTCGTCGGCCCGGCGCTGGTCCCCGGCACATCGTCCAATCTGGTATTCTGGGATATCTGGAACGGCGCCAATCTCTACAACCAGTCGCTGCGGGGCCTGATCAATCGCTTCGCGACGGGTCCGGTCTTTGGCCTGACGCCGACAATGATCCTCATCGTCGTCGATGGCATCTTTGCCGCGATTGTCGGCGTGCTTCTGCTCAAGTCACCGCGCCGGAGGGAGTACGTCGCCATCGACACGGCGGTGCTTCTGATCGCCATGCTGGCGCTTTCGCCGATGACCAGCCGCTATCATTATATCTTTGTGCTTCCCGCGGTCATTCTGGCGACCGCAGCGACTATCGCCGACCCGCGCATGCGCACGCTCGGGACCTATGTGCTCGTGGCGAGCTTCCTGCTGCGTGCCGGCACTTCAAATGATCTTGTCGGCGGGCGTATTACCGATTTCGCCTATTCTTACGGCTTCATGCCGCTGGGTACGATTGCGCTCTACATTATCTTCGGCGCGATATTGTGGGCTTGGCATCCTCCGGGATTAAGCGCACCGGACGACAGCGAACGTCCCATATGAGCAGGCGCACGTCGTCAGAATAGGCCGGACGGTACCGGCAGAGCGCGCCTAAGCGCATCCACTTACCGCGGCGAAGGCTGCGGCGGGTTGTGCGCTGTGGGCGCTGGAGGATGCACCGCCTTCGGTGCAGGCGGCGCAAGAACCTGCTGTCTGACGTCTTGCTCGACCTGCTGCAGCATCGCAATATTCTGATTCATTTGCTCTTGCTTGGCGGCAAACTGATCCTGATTGGCAGCAAGTTGCCCTATGTTTCGCCGCACAATCGCGAGATCAACTGCGATCAACTTAATCTGCTGCGCTACTTCCGATGAAATGGCAGCCTCGGTTTTCTTCGGGCTTTGCGCCAGCCAAGCCAGTGACGGAGCCCCGCCTGTGATTATTTCGTTTAACTGCTCACTGTAGGATTGCCCGGCGAGCGTAAGCCCGACACCAATCAGAACAGCGGCGAAAAACCGACCCACCGATCGCAACATTCGGTTCGCAATAGAGGGCCTCTTCATTGCGTTTTGGCGCTGGGGCCGGCGCCTGCGCTGATCATTTAAATCTCGCTCAGCATCCAGATCGCGTGGAGCAAAATCACGCTCATGAAACTGGTCATCAGGCACTAAGGGTGTGGACGCAGGATACATCGGTTCGTTCTCCGGAACAGAGCGGGGCCCAGATCAAAGCGGGGCCCAGATCAAAGCGGGGCCCAAGTCATGCCGTTGAAGGATCTCGATTTGAGACGCGCAAACGCAGAATGAGCTCGGGCACGATTGGCGTGCTCATGGCGATGCACCGACTTCGACGGCGCGAACGACTGGGGCGGCCTCAGTCCTGTACCGGCGCGCTGCAACAGGCGCCGCAACTCGTTTACCCCCGTCTGTGTTCGGGATATTGGCTCGATCCCCGCTGCCCCACGCCAGATGGTGCTATGCGCGTCCAGCGCCGATGTAGAAGATTCGGTGCGGCGATCTGAGTCCGCGCGGCGACGCCTGCGCAGCAAACTCCAACCCAATGTGCGCGCAAACCGAACCAATGCCTCTGACATCAGTAACAATGCCAAGACCACGGCACCGGCCAAACTGATTGATCCAAAGTTTATTTTAGGCGCAACATTCTGCCGCACGTCGCCGTTCACCGCTGAAACGTTCGCCAAGGCAGGCGGTAATTGTTCCTGCCTGTTGTCCACTCCGTGCTCGGCGGCATAACCGTTGCTTTCCGCAACCAATTCGTGCGCGTTCAAATCCATCGATCTCGGCAGATCGACCCAGCGGGCAGCGAAATCTACGGCCGGCTGCTCAGCCGTCGTCTCGTTTTGCTCATTCTCTGGCTGTGGGCTGTCTGTGACTGGCGGCGTTTTCCAGATTCGTTCTTCAGCAGTGTCGCTCTGAGTATCTGGACTACGTGATGCCGCATTAATGAGCGAGTGAACCCGCACGCCTTGTTCATGCAGGTACCAGCAATGGCGGTTGTTCGCTCGGTCGACGCGATAGTACCAATGCAAACCCGCCGGCGCGGAACTATCGGGCTTGGCCCGGCACTCATCGCCTTTCGCTTCGCCAAGGCTTGAATAGCTGGTTAACAGAATAGTTGCTGGTATCAGGGCAAGGCCGACCAATAGGATCTTTGATCGCAACATTGATCCCCCCAATTCGTGTGTAATCACGCCCCAACGTCGAATCGCGACCCGATGGATAATCTCACGCGCATTTGGGCGTGAGTGCGTTGGCATTGTGAAATTCACGAAGGCTGCCAGGCCATGATTTTGCCCCACGTACGGCTTGGGGGCCGCCAAGTATCGAGAAGGCATGCGCGGCGGTCAGGCGAGGCAAGGAAAAATGTCACTATTGCGGTGAATGCGGCCCAATCCATATTGTTATGGGACTACTCTGCTCGAAAGCGGCTCAGAGCGATTGCGCGATCGAGTCGCCGGAATGTGTGGCGCTAACATCAGCTCCGATGCAGGCGATCAAAGAGCGGACTATCGGTTCGCGCGGGTATGCCCGGTCATGGACACACGAACTGTTCACCCGAGCGGCCAAAACAAAATTTCTTGCCGACATTAACGAGTTGAACGCGTCGGTTGACTCCGGACGTCGGGTGCGCGGGATCGCGCAGCTGCTCCTCGCCCATGCCGACCGCCTCGAGCACGCCCGGATTGACATTAAATGGATCGATCAAGGCATCCCGGATCGCTTCTGCGCGCCGCTGACTCAAACCCACATTGTATTGGCGGCCGCCGACGGAATCGGTGTGACCGATAACAAGAAAGCCATAACCGAGCAGAATGGGATTGTGCAGCGCATCAGCGATGGCGCCGATCGTTCGATATGACGACGGCTTGATGACAGCTGAATTGAAGTCAAAGTCCACCTCCACGACGAATTGCGCGAGGTTCTCCAGCTGCGGAAATGCAAGCGGGTGGGATGGTAGTGCTCCCGGGTAATTCCGGATGTTATCGAGCACGGCTTGGCGCATCTGCGCGCCGGTCAACGACAGTCGGGTGTTGCTGACGCCGGCCAAGCTGGTTGCCATCTGGCCTGAATTGATCTGCTGCTGTGCCGGAGCGCCGGTCACTGCCGCCGAGAGGATAAGGGCGGCAGCCACAGCTGAAATGTGGTGGGGCTTCATTGCCGCGCCCTTTCGGTACGCCAGCCGGTATCGTTGAATGTCTGATTGCATTGCGGGCTCATCGCCGCGGGCGACACGCTGAGCAGGCATTCGACCAGATGCGCATCGGCGTACGAGGTACCGCACAGTCTGGCGATATCCGCGCTACACGCATCGCCAATATTGCGCTGCGCTGCGGCCCTTCGCGAAATCGAGGTGTAGACGACACCGCGAGTCTGCTGGCACTGCGGAGATATTCGCGCCTCGTTGGTGTCAAAGCAGGTTTTCAGGCGAGGACCAAGCGGCGCTCCTTTGCAGTATTTTGCAATGTCGTTCCTGCACGCCGCGGCTAATCGGTCGATCGCATCGGCGTAGCTCATCGTCTGCGCGTTCAATGGAATAACTGCGGCCAGCACAAGCCACAGCGCGCAGACAAGCGATGTTTCCCTGATCACGCGGCCCTACCCTCGCGACGCTCCGCCCTGCGCGGCGCCTTGCCCCGGACAACACTTCCTGGCCACAGCCTAGTATGAACCGACTGCCGAGGCGAGTGGAATTCGCCTTAGCGTTGAACATATTAGGCGAGAACAGCCGCCAGCTGGCTCCGCCTCGAAAGCCCCGAGGGACCAATGTAAACTGGCTACAGCATGCCGCAGCACCATGCCCTCGCGCACGCCGCCGCGTTTTGTGAACAATTCAATCTTCGCGTGCCGATCTTGATGGCGCCAATGGCAAGCGCTTGTCCACCTTCGCTCGCCATCGCCATTGCCAATGCGGGCGGCCTCGGCGGCTGCGGCGCGCTGATGATGCAGCCGGAAGCGATCAGGAAGTGGGCGGCCGACGTGCGGGCCGGCACTAACGGTGGCTTTCAGTTCAATCTTTGGATTCCCGATCCGCCGCCCAAGCGCGACGCCGCCGCGGAAGCGGCGGTGCGGGATTTCCTCGCCAATTGGGGCCCGCCGGTCCCACCCGAAGCCGGCAATGTTGTGCTGCCCGATTTCAACGCGCAATGCGACGCATTGCTGGAAGCCGGGCCAGCGATCGTCTCCTCCATCATGGGCCTCTACCCCGACCGTTTCGTCGCCCGGATGAAGGCCAAAGGCATCAAATGGTTCGCAACCGTCACAACGGTCAGCGAAGCAAAAGTCGCGGAAAGCGCCGGCGCTGACGCCGTCATCGCGCAGGGCATGGAAGCCGGCGGCCATCGCAGCGCGTTTGACGTCACGCACGCCGAAACGCACCTGGTCGGGCTATTCAGTCTTCTTCCTGGCGTGGCCGATGCGGTGAAAATCCCGGTGGTGGCGACCGGAGGAATTGCGGATGGACGTGGGATCGCGGCGGCGCTGCTGTTGGGCGCCTCTGCGGTGCAGATAGGCACCGCCTTCCTGCGCAGTCCCGAGGCCAAGATCCCGAGCGCCTGGGCCGACGCGATCGGAAAAGCCGCGCCCGAAGACACAGTCATTACCAGAGCCATGACGGGACGCCCGGCCCGCAGCATTGCCACCGACTATGTGCGCGCAGCGATGGCACCGACGGCGCCGCCGCCAGCGCCCTATCCCGTGCAACGCGGCCTCACCCAGCCCATGCGCGAAGCCGCCGCTCAAGCGAACGATGCTGCCCGGATGCAAGCCTGGGCCGGTCAGTCCGCCCGGTTGGCGCGGGCAGAACCCACCGGCGAAGTTGTTCGACGCTTGTGGCAAGAAACCCAAGCTTTATTGGGCTAGTTGTTATTTCATCGGTCGACGGTCGACTCTCGCGCGGACCGGACCGAAATCATGCTTGCGTCGAAGGACCGAAGCGGCGTTCATAGGCGCGGTTGTAGGCTTGCGGCGAAGGTTTCAAGTGGCTGCGCGTAAGTGCGATCAGATCGTCGCGGCGCGCAGCGCGCAGAGCCTTGACCATTTCGAGATGATCTCGTCGTGCCTGGTCGAGCGCTTCGGGAAAAGCGTTAGCATAGAAGCGGATTCCATACACTTTCTGCTCAAGCTGTCTGATCGTCTCGATCAAGCAAGGGTTTCCGCACAAACCGAACAAAGCCTGATGAAAATACAAATTGGTATAAAACACTGTGAGCATGTCTTCGTTGTCGATGGCCGCACTGTGCTGCCGCTGTAGCTGGTCCAGTTTGGCAAGTTCGGTTTCGTCAACCGGAAATGGCAGAATGCGCGCGGCCATGACCTCCAGTTCCTCACGGACCGCATAAATGTCCAGAACTTCCCTTGGCGTGAGATCGCGCACAATTGCGCCGCGATTGGGAATGCGCTGTACGATACCCTTCTTCTCGAGCTCAAAAAGCGCAAGCCGGACATCGGCACGGTGGGTGTTGAAGCGATCACACAAATCCTGTTCGACCAGGCGTTCGCGAGGGTGGCGACGCCCCAGGACGATGTCCTCCTCAAGCCGTGTGGCGATTTTATCCGCCGTGGCGCGCTCCTGCCGATGGGATTCGGCAAGCGATGCGGCCGATGGGGGGCGTAAACGGTGCCGCCTTTCCGGCGCTGACGTTCGTCGTTTTGGCGCGCGCAATGCCATTGGAGAATTGACGGTCTTTCTTGACTCCGCCGCCTTCTGCGGGTGCCCTAGATTATCGTTTACAATATTGTATACAATGCTGTATTCCTTAGCAAGGTCCGATCGCGGCTCGTTCGCGGGTCGCGCGAAATGCTAAAACGCCAGAACGCCAACAACGCTGGCGCCTTACTTGAAGGGGCGCTGATTTCGGGAGGTTCAGATGAAACGGTCCAAAAATAAGTTTGATACGAACCGGCTTGGCCGCAGGGATTTCCTCATCAAATCCTCCGGCGCACTCGCCGCGAGCGCGGTCGGCACATTTAACATTCGCACGGCGGCGGCGGCGGACACGGTCAATGTCGGCGGACTTTACCCAGTCACCGGCAGTTTTGCGCAAATTGGCCAAGGCTGTGTCAATGCCGCGAAATTAGCAGTGCAGATGGTCAATGATGCCGGTGGCATCAAATCCTTAGGCGGCGCCAAGCTCAATCTGATCGTCTCAGACGTCCAAAGCGATCCGACGGTGACGCGCACCGAGACCGACCGTCTGATCTCGAGTTATAAACCCGCCGCGATTCACGGCGCTTTTGCCAGCGCGCTCACGCTGATCGCGAGCGAAGTGGCCGAACGGGCCAAAGTTCCGCTGCTGACCGGATCAAGCTCGGATCAGCTCAACAAGGATCGCCATTTCACTTTCACGCCGTTCTCGCGCGCTTCTCAGTTTGCGCTGGCGCAGCTGCAGATGTCCAAGCTGGTGAGCGATCAGCCAAAGGTCGCAGTGATATTCGAAAATACCGCCTTCGGTACGTCCACTTCGAACGGACTGCGTGAGCAGGCCCCCGCCCAGGGCGTGGAAATCGTGATGTTCGAGCCCTATTCGGCGGGCTTAACCGATGCCAGTCCGCTGATCAACAAGGTCAAGGCATCCGGCGCGAACATGCTGTTCCCCGTCTCGTACCTGAACGATCTCATTCTGATCATTCGCGCCATCAAGCAGCTCGATCTGAAGATCGCCATCAATGGCGGCTCGGGCGGTTTCGTCATTCCCGATTTCTACCGGAACGTCGGCAATGCGGCCGAGGGCTTGCTGGGCGTGGCGCATTGGAATCACGACATCAACGACAATGCGCAAAAGGTCAATGCCGCCTATCAGAAGCAGTTTGGCGAGTTCCTGTTCGAATATGCGGGCGGTCTTGTTGCGCAGACATTCATGATCGCCGATGCACTCGAGCGCGCGGCATCGACCGATCCACAAAAGGTGCGCGAAGCGCTCGCTGCGCTTGACCTCTCTGATGGTTACGCCGCGATGTGCCCCGGCGGCAAGGTGAAATTCGGTCCCGACGGCAAAAACATTTACGCCCATCCGGTCGGCGTGCAGTGGCAGCACGGTGACCTCGCGACCGTCTTTCCCAAGGAAGAAGCCCGCGCCCAGCTGATCAAAGCCTAATACCAGCGACGGCGCCGATGCTAGCGACACTTGCACAGGCAGTGATCAATGGCCTGCTCATTGGCGGCATTTATGCGCTCGTGAGCATCGGCGTCACGCTGATTTTTGGCGTGGTGAAGATCGTCAATTTCGCCCAAGGCGAATTTGTGATGATCGGCATGTATATTAGCTTCTTTCTCGCCAGCAGTTTCGGCGTCGACCCGCTGCTGTCGCTTCTGATTTCAATGCCGACATTGTTTGCCGTCGGTGTGGTGGTGCAGCATTTTCTGATTCGCCGCGTTCTTGGGCTCGGCGACATGCCGCAAATCTTTTTGACGTTTGCGCTGTCGCTATTGTTGATGAACGTCGCGCTGTTGCTGTTCACCGCCAACTACAGGACGGTGCAGACCGCCTATAGCGAACTGTCCTTCCACATCGGCCCGCTGTATTTCGCGGTGGCAAAGCTCATCGCTTTCGCCATTGCCATGCTGCTCAGTGCTGTCCTCTATCTGTTTCTGCA
>DASXJB010000083.1:0-1905 GCA_036497645.1 Xanthobacteraceae bacterium | reverse complement strand
TTCGACGACGGCTCGAAAACCGAGAACACCCGCTCGGCCTATCCGCTCGATTTCATCCCCAATGCCTCGCGGACCGGCCGTGCCGGTCATCCGAAGAATGTGGTGATGCTCGCCGCCGATGCGTTCGGCGCGTTGCCGCCGATCGCGAAATTGACGCCGGCGCAGGCGATGTATCATTTCCTGTCCGGCTATACGGCGAAAGTTGCCGGTACCGAGCGCGGGCTAGGCTCCGAGCCGCAGCCGGAATTCTCGACTTGCTTCGGCTCGCCGTTCCTGCCGCTCGATCCTTCGGTCTACGGCAACATGTTGCGTGAGCTGATTGCGCGCCACGGTGTCGATTGCTGGCTGGTCAATACCGGCTGGACCGGCGGCAAGTTCGGCACTGGCAGCCGCATGCCGATCAAGGTAACCCGCGCGTTGCTGGCCGCGGCGCTCGACGGCAGCCTGCGCAATGTGCAGTTCCGTACCGACAAATATTTCGGCTTCGCCGTCCCGACCGCGCTGCCGGGCGTGCCGAGCGAAATCCTAAACCCGGTCAATACCTGGAAGGACAAGGACGAGTTCGACAAGACCGCCCGCGCTTTGGTCGGCATGTTCCAGAAGAATTTTGCCAAGTTCGAGGCCCAGGTCGATGCGGATGTGCGTGCGGCCGCGCCCGATGTGAGGCTCGCGGCCGAGTGAGGTTCGCGTTTCCCGATCGCTCCAAAGATGTCCCAGTGACGAATAAGGGCGGCAGCATGCCGCCCTTATTTGATTTTCAGCGTCATTGCAGTGAGAAGCGCACTTCGTTCGCGTGTGGTCGTACCCCGCGAATGCGGGGTATCCAGTACGCCGAGGCTTCTCGATTTTGAATGATCGTCTCTGGAATACTGGATCATCCGCATTCGCGGATGATGACAGTCATCGGGCTCAGCCCATCGCTCCGCGCTGGGCGCATGCCTGCGACGGCGGCCCGTGCACCGGCACGTTCCAGATATCCTCGGCATATTCGCGGATGGCCCGGTCGGAGGAGAACCATGCCATCCGCGCCACGTTGAGAATCGAGGCGCGGGTCCAGGCCGGAACAACCTGCCAGCGGGCGTCGATGCCGCGCTGGGCTTCGAAATAGGAATCGAAATCGGCGCTCACCATGTAATGATCGAGATGGCGCAGGGCGTGGGCGATCGACTCAAACCGGCCAGGGTCGCCAGGTGAGAATTCGCCGCTGCCGATCGCGCTGACCGCGCGCGAAAGCTTTGGCGAGCGGCGGATCACGTCGGTGGCGTCCAGCCCCTGCTTGCGCCGCACCACCACGTCCATCGCTTCCATGCCGAAGATCGTGATGTTCTCCGCACCCACATGGTCGCGGATCTCGATATTGGCGCCGTCCAGCGTGCCGATGGTGACCGCGCCGTTGAGCGCGAGCTTCATGTTGCCGGTGCCGGAAGCCTCCATGCCCGCGGTCGAAATCTGCTCGGAGAGATCGGCGGCAGGAATGATCGCTTCCGCAAGACTGACATTGTAGTCGGGGAGGAAGGCGACCTTCAGGCGGCCTGCGATGACGGGGTCGTTGTTGACGATTTCGGCGACGTCGTTGATCAGCTTGATGATCAGCTTGGCGTAGCGATAGCTCGCCGCGGCCTTGCCGGCGAAGATTTTCACGCGCGGCGCCCAGTTGGCTTGTGGATCGTCCTTGATCGCGTGATAAAGCGCGATGGCCTCCAGGATGTTGAGCAATTGACGCTTGTATTCGTGGATACGCTTGATCTGCACGTCGAACAGCGCGGCCGGATCGACCTTGATGTTCAACCGCTCGCCGATCAGGCGTGCGAGCATGAGCTTGTTGTGGTGCTTGACGCTGCGGAATCTTTCCTGGAACGCGCTGTCGCTGGCGCGCGCCTCGAGATGCGCAAGCCTCGTCGGATC
>DASXJB010000082.1:0-27150 GCA_036497645.1 Xanthobacteraceae bacterium | reverse complement strand
GCGCGCGTTCTCAATCTGACGCAGCGGGACTACGCCTATATGCGGAAGGGGCCGGGATTCCACGGTACGCTTGCCAATGTCGATGTCAGTTCCGATCCAAGTATCGATCACATCAACATCGATAAATCCCCGCGGCTGCACGCGCGAGTTGTTTCGGAAGTTCTCGCCGTCGTTGGCGGCCATCGCGCGGCGATGCCGGGAGCGGCGAAACCGTCGAGTGTCAATGGGACCGCGCCGGCGGGTCAGGATGGCGGCATGACCGTGGCGCCCGCGACCGGCGGCAGCGCGGCGAAGCCTGAGGGGGCTCCCGCGGCCGTACCCCCGCAGGGAACTCCGGGCAAAAGCGGAAATGGCGCCGACGCTGGCACAGGGACCCCTGTGGCTGATGGTACGCCGATCATTGCTGTTCCCGAGCGAACCGGCGCGCGGCAGGCCAGCGACAATCCGGCTCCGTCTCAGCACAGACCGGCGGCAAGCCAGCCACCCGTTCGCGCCGAGCAGGTGCCGAATTGATGCGCTGAGCACCTGCCCCAGCGGCAAACCGAACTATTCCTGCACCGGGATCCGCACTTCGATTGGCGCGCAATTACTGCGCCCTTGCATCAGACAGTCTTGCTCTCTTTGCAAGTCACTGATGGTGTCGGCGATCCAGACGCCGAGGCCGACCAGCGATATCAGGATTGCAAGCGCAATGAGGTTCATGATCATCCGATGGCGATAATCGATCGGTTCATCTTGTTCTTGTTCGAACCGGGCAAAATCGTCGAGATCATCTTCGACCCGCTGCGGCGGGCCGGTGGCAAACGATGGGTTGCCCGGCCGGCGCGGCCCAAATTTCAGTATTTGGCCGAATGGTCCGGCGCCACGCAGGTCGGGTCGCTCGATAACCGCCTTAGAGCCACGCATGATGTCCAAGCTACGCCTCTGCGGCAAAATCTCCAGCGGTCGAATGGGTGGCCGTCCGGTCGTAAACTTGCCTATAGACAATACTGCAAACCGGGCGCCGTTTCCCTCCCTATCCAGGAGTTGGGACTAGGAAGTTCGGAATTATATTCCGAATCGTGAACATTTGGCGTTCGAAGGTCTGTTACGGAGATCATGCATGACAAAATTGGTTCCCCCGCCGCTCTTATCCGGTCCTGCCAGCGCGCTGGCGATCACGGCGGCGCTAGCCGGGGCAGCAGCCTTGGCCTCTCCGGCCGCAGCCGCTGGTGACTATGACGTGGGCTCGATCCATATCTCGCAACCGTGGTCGCGGGCCACTCCGAAGGGCGCGGCAGCAGGGGCGGGGTATATGACGCTCACCAACAAAGGCGCCGCACCCGAGCGAGTGAGCTGCGTCTCCGACGATGCCAGCACGCAATGTCAGATTCACAGCATGACGATGGAAGGCGGGGTGATGAAAATGCGCCCCGTGGAAGGCGGCTTGGAAATCAAGCCGGGCGAATCCGTCACCCTTAAACCTGGCGGCTATCACATGATGTTTCTCTCGCTGAAACACCCGCTCGAGCAGGGAGAGACGGTCAAGGCGACGCTGAAATTCGATCACGCCGGCACGCTCGACGTGGAGTATCCGGTCTTGGCCATCGGCGCGCCCGCGCCTGGCGCTTCAGCCGGAGGCTCGACGATGCAGGACTCCGGCGGCGCCATGCACATGCAAGGCGGCAGCATGCAGGGTGGCGGCATGATGCAGATGGACAAGCGCTGAGTCGCGCGATTTTATCCGCTGATCCGATTTCTGCTTACGCAGGTTCACGGAATCCTGGCTTGATGCCTTCCGGCAGCGGCATGCGGAAAGTGTTGAGTATCATCGAGACAAGCGCGTAGTAGCCGAGGATACCGACCAGTTCGACGGTGCCGGCCTCGCCGAGAATTTTACGCACCCGGTTGAAAGTCGCGGTGCCGACTCGGCGCTTGGCGTAAAGCTCTTTGGCAAAAGCGTAGATCGCGAGTTCGTCGCGCGGCGCCGATTTTGGCGCGCGGCCGGCCTGAATGTCGCGAATGGTCTGCGGCTTGACGCCTTGCTTCTCCGCCATCGGCACATGCATGGCCCATTCGTATTGCGCCTTCCAGTGCTGCGCGGTGAGCAGGATCGCAAATTCCGAGAGCCGGCCCGGCACGCTGGTCTTAAACCGCAGATGTCCTCCGAGCTTCTGCGCCAATTCGCCAAACGCCGGCGCGTGCAGATAGACCGCGAAGGGGCCCGCCAGCTTGAATTGCCCGCGCGGGCCGGAGCGGATCGATTCCGCCAGCGCGCGCTGCTCGGGCGTGAACGTCTCCTGCGATAGCGCGGGCAGACGTGACGATTGCATGTTGCGCATGATTTTCCCTCCCATTTTCGGCAATCGAGCCTCCTATCTATTGCGCTCGGTAACGGCAAGGCGAATCCGATACTGAGGTTTTATTCCACTGTCGAGACGTCGGGTTGCCCGGCCGGACGTCGATGCGCCGAGAGTTTTCCTCGATGGCGAAAGCGGATGGGAATGAGGCGGCGCACGCTGCCGCGGTGGCATTCGCGTTCATCCTCGATCAGTGTCAGGAGATTCGCCCAAAGTTGAGTGGCGGCAATCACAAGTTTTATGATGCTCGCCTAAAAGCCGGTTTTTTTTAACCAATCGTTAACCATCACTGGACAAATTATTAACCAATTAGAATCATCCAAAATTGGAGAGGGGTGGTGTCAGACCTCATTATCCAACGTCAATCGCTGAAATTTCGGGCGCGTACCTACACGGCCTTTGTCTTCACCCCGCGGGCGCCGATCGCGGACTGGCTGATGGACCTCGACGCCACGCTCGAGCGTTCCAAGAGCTTCTTTACCGGTCACGCCGTCGCGCTGGATCTTTCGGCTGTGCGCCTAAGTCCGAACGGGATCACGCATCTCGTCGCCAGCCTTGAGGAACGCAATATACGGGTGCTGGGGATTGAAGGCGTCGAGCCGATCGAAGCGGCGGGTCTTCCTCCCATCCTTCGCGGCGGCCGCGGAACCCAAGACCTCGACTTGCCCGAGCCGGAGCCGGCCCCCGCCACCGAGGGCGCCCCGCGCGGGCGTGAACAACCGGCATCGCTGTTGATCGAGGAGCCGGTTCGTTCCGGGCAATCGGTGGCCTTCGTGGAGGGCGACGTCACCGTCCTCGGCTCTGTCGGTTCTGGCGCTGAAATCATCGCTGGCGGATCGATTCACATTTACGGCACGCTGCGCGGTCAGGCGATGGCCGGCGTCACCGGCAACCGCCGCGCCCGGATTTTTTGCCATCGGTTCGAGGCCGAGCTCTTAGCGATCGGCTCCTATTACAAGACGGCGGACGAAATCGACGACAGTGTGCGTAGCGGACCGATCCAGGCCTGGTTGGACGGTAACACCCTGAAAATTTCGGCGATGAACTAGGAACAACGAAAGGTCGTTAACATGAAGGACAAGAAATCGGCCCGCGTGGTGGTTGTGACATCAGGCAAAGGCGGCGTCGGCAAGACGACGTCGACCGCTGCGCTGGGTGCCGCGCTTGCCCACCTTGGTGAAAAGGTCGTCGTCATCGACTTTGACGTCGGACTCCGCAATCTTGATCTGGTCATGGGCGCCGAGCGGCGCGTGGTCTTTGACTTGATCAATGTGATCCACGGCGTGGCGAAGCTGCCGCAAGCGCTCATCCGCGACAAGCGGCTGGAAAATCTGCATCTGCTCCCGGCCTCGCAGACCCGCGACAAGGACGCGCTCAGCGAAGAGGGCGTCGCCAAAGTCATCGCCGAGCTGCGTTCGAAA
Source organism: Xanthobacteraceae bacterium (assembly GCA_036497645.1). Taxonomy (GTDB): domain Bacteria; phylum Pseudomonadota; class Alphaproteobacteria; order Rhizobiales; family Xanthobacteraceae; genus BOG-931. The sequence goes on along the minus strand of DASXJB010000082.1, from coordinate 23,390 downwards.
TTCGATTGGATTATTTGCGATAGCCCGGCCGGCATTGAGCGCGGCGCGACCTTGGCCATGCGCTATGCCGATACCGCCATCATCGTCACCAATCCCGAAGTGTCATCGGTTCGCGACTCGGATCGCATCATCGGGCTCCTCGATTCGAAGACCGAAAAAGCCGAGCGCGGCGAATACGTCGATAAACACCTGCTCGTTACCCGCTATCACCCCTGGCGCGCCGCTCGCGGCGAGATGCTGGCGATCGACGATGTGCTCGAAATTCTGTCGGTCCCGCTGCTCGGCATCATCCCCGAAAGCGAAGAAGTGTTGCGCGCCTCGAATGTGGGATCGCCGGTGACGCTGAACAGCCCGGTAAGCCCGCCCGCGCGCGCCTATTTCGAAGCCGCGCGCCGGCTCAAAGGTGAAACGATCCCCATGCACGTTCCCAGCGAAAGCCGAGGAATTTTCAACAAGCTGTTCGGACGGAAAGCAGCATGAACCTCTTTACCTGGTTTAGCCGCGGTTCGGCGCCGATTGCGCGGGAACGGCTCCAAATCCTGCTCGCGCATGAGCGTAACGAGCGCCATCAACCGGATCTGCTGGGAGTTTTGCGCGAGGAAATTCTCACGCTGATCAGTCGCCACGTCTCCTTCGACCCCAACAGGGTGCAGATCAAAATGGATCGCGGTAAGTCCGTATCGACTCTTGCGGTCGATATCGAAATTCCAAACTCATTCGGCGCTCCGGGGGAACCTCCCCAACACCGCCGGCCGAGGTCAAAGCGCCTGCGCAACGACGGTGCGCGCACTATGGATCAAAGGGTGGCATAATGCGCACCATTGCATTTCTCACCCAGAAAGGCGGCGCGGGAAAAACAACCCTCGCAGCGTCGCTTGCCGAGGTGGCGGCTAGCACAGGCGAAAAAGTCATCGCGCTCGATCTCGATCCGCAGCAATCGCTGGTGCGCTGGGGTAAGCGCCGCGAATCCGCAAACGCCCGCAATAAGATCATTGTCGAACCGCTTGAACGCGAGCGGCTGTCTCGTCTGCGCGCCATTCTCGAGGGCCTTGCCGGCGCTGGATTCACGCTCGCGATTTTCGACACAACGGGCGCTGATGCCACAGCCGTGCGCCCGGTGTCCGAGGTCGCCGATTTAAGCCTTTTGCCAGCGCGCCCGACGCGCCTGGATGTGGAGGCGACGGCGGCAACTTTTCGCGCGGTGTTCCTGGCCAAGCGAAAAGCCGCGTTCGTGCTGAACCAGTGCCCCTCAAGCTACCGCAGCACGCGGGCGAGCGAGGCGGCAAAGCAATTAAACTGCCTTGGAGTACTCGCTGAGCCGATGCTGTCGGCGCGGATGGATTTTCAGGATGCCATTGCCGCCGGCCTTGGCGTCACTGAATATGCCTACGCCGGCAAGGCCGCCGAGGAAATCGCGACGTTGTGGAACTGGAGCCGTCGGCAACTTGCCGGAAGCAAAAGCGAGCTTGTTGTGGATCGGCGTCGACAAGCTGCCGCCTAAGCCGGCTGCGCTTCAAAAGCCTCTTGCAACGTCATTTTCGACTTTGAATTTTGACGGCGCCGCCGCTTTGGCAGGAATTGCCACTATGCGCTATGAATAGGCCATGGCGCTTGCGGTGAAAGCCCTGTTTTTCGACGTGTTCGGCACGCTGGTCGATTGGCGAACCTCGATCGCCCGCGAAGCCGAAGCGCTGCTCAAGCCGAAAGCCGGCACGCTGGATTACTTCGCCTTCGCCGGCGCCTGGCGCGGCGAATATCAAGGCGCCCTGGAAGAGGTGCGCGCTGGCCGCATCGGTTTTTGCAAGCTTGACATTCTGCATCGGCGCAATCTCGAACTAACGCTCAAACGTTTTGACATTGGCAATCTGACCGAGGACGAAAAACGCAACTTCAATCTTGCTTGGCACCGGCTCGATGCTTGGCCCGACGTGCCGACCGGTCTCGCCCGGCTCAAACGCGGATACGTGATCGCGCCGGTATCGAATGGCAATATTTCCCTGATGGTGGATTTGGCGCGCCGCAACGGCTTTCCCTGGGATGTCATTCTCGGCGCCGAGATCGCCGACGATTATAAACCGAAGCCGCGCGTCTATCTCGCGGCCGCCGAGACCCTCGATCTGAGGCCCGAAGCCTGCATGATGGTGGCGGCGCATTCCAGCGACCTTGCCGCCGCCGCCGCACTCGGCTTGCGAACCGCGCATGTGGCGCGGCCGAACGAACACGGGCCCGGCCGCGGCGAGGCGGCGCCTACGATCGCAGTCGATTTGGCAGTGAAAAGCGTCGAGGAGTTGGCGGCTAAGCTCGGTGTTTGAGATTTGTGCGGCCTATGGCCGCGAACAGGACTACGGAAAATCCAAACCGATGCTTTGAAACCCGCAGCCCCGCTCGATCGAAGTTCCCATTAGGCGGCGCGGCCGCCGAAATAGTGCTGCCGTTCGCAAATCTTCTGCGCGGCGCGCTGCATCTGGGACTCGAAGACCTCGTTGGTTATCCGGCTTAAAAATTTCAGGGTCGCGGTCATTGGCGTGATCTCTGTCGCTGTCGTCCCGTTAAGCACTGTCGCAATGTACAGCGTGTTCGTACGGTCCGACGTGATCGCCATCACAGGATTTCATTTTCCATATAAGCACATGATCTATAACAATAAAATGGCATACACTCAGCCGCCGATCGGGGGATAATCGGTATAGCCGGCCGCTGCACCACCGTAGAATGTCTTACGGTCCGGCGGATTGAACGGTCCGCCGCGGCGGAAACGAACCGGCAAATCAGGATTGGCGAGAAAGAGAACCGCAAACGATACCAAGTCGGCCCAACCCGCTTGGATGACGGCGTTGGCGCGCGCCAGATCGTAGCCCTTGTTGCCCATCAGGGCACCGCGCCACAGTTTGCGGAAGAAACGGATGTCCGGCAATTCGCCGTCAGCCACTGGATCGCTGGCGGCGGGCTCGACGACGTGCAGATAGGCAAGACCGAAGCGGTTGAGTTCGGCGACCGCGGTCGCGAATGTCGCGGCCGGATTGCTGTCCGCCATGTCATTGAATGGATTGGTCGGCGACAGTCGAACGCCGACGCGCTCGGCGCCCCATTCACCGACGATCGCTTCCACGACTTCGATGAGAAAGCGAGCCCGATTTAGCGCCCTGCCGCCATAACGATCCGTCCGGCGGTTGCTGCGATCGCGCAGAAATTGGTCGATGAGATAGCCGTTGGCGCCGTGCAGTTCGACACCGTTGAACCCGGCATCCCGTGCATTGCGCGCCGCTCGCCGATAATCCTCGACAATGCCGGCGATTTCCTCCGTCTCAAGCGTGCGCGGCGTGACGAATGGTTTCATCCCCTCGATCGTCATCGCCTGACCCTCAGGAGCGATTGGGGATGGCGCCACCGGAAGTGCGCCGTCAGGCTGCAGTGAGGGATGCGAAATGCGCCCGACATGCCAAAGCTGGAGGAACATCCGCCCGCCGGCCGCGTGCACGGCGTCAGCGACGCGTTTCCAGCCGGCGACCTGTTCGGCGCTGTGAATGCCGGGCGTACCCGGATAGCCGACGCCCTGCGGCGATATTTGCGTGGCTTCGCTGATGATCAGTCCGGCGCCGGCACGCTGGGCATAGTAGGTAGTATTGAGCGGCCCCGGCACATTGCCGCGGCCGGCGCGATTGCGTGTCATCGGCGCCATCACGACGCGATTGGGCAGTAGCAGGGGGCCGAGCTCGAATGGTGAGAAGATATCGAGGCTGCTCATTGCGGCACGAATTTAGCGGAAGGCCGATTTATTTACTCGGTGAATGACGGCGGCTAGGGTGCCGCGTCAAGATTTAAAGGAGCATATATGAGCGCAAGTCCGGCCGCCGTAGAGCCCGCAATGCGCGGCGCCGGCGCGGCGACGCGTCTGATTGTCGCTTCGTCGGTCGGTAATGCGCTCGAGTTCTACGAGATCCTGGTCTACGGCTATTTTGCCGTGACCATTTCCAAGGTGTTCTTTCCCGCCGCCAACGAAGCACTCTCGATCCTCGTCACGCTGGGCACGTTCGGTATTTCGTTTTTGGCGCGCCCGGTCGGCGCAATTTTTCTCGGCGCGTATGGCGATCGCAAAGGGCGCAAGCGGGCGCTGACGCTCTCAATTCTTCTGATGACGATCGGCACCGGCTTGATGACGGTGATGCCGAGCTATGGCTCGGTTGGCCTGCTCGCGCCGATCCTGGTGATCGGCGCGCGGCTCCTGCAAGGATTTTCCGTGGGCGGCGAGTTTGCGAGCTCGACCGCCTTTCTGGTTGAGCATCGACCCGACCGCGCCGGTTTTTTTGCGAGCTGGCAGTGGTCGAGCCAAGGCCTAGCGGCGCTGGTCGCGACCGGTCTCGGCGTGTTGCTGACAACCAGCATGTCGGCGGACACCTTGCAGGCGTGGGGTTGGCGAATCCCATTCGCTTTCGGCCTGCTGATCGGCCCAGTGGGCTACTACATCCGCAACCGGCTCGGCGAAACGCCGGAATTCATCGAAGCCGGCGAAGCGCGAAACCCGTTGCGCGATCTGTTCGTGGGTCAATGGGATCGGCTCGTACTGACGATCGGCGTGGTCGCCGCCTCGACCAGTTCACAGTACATCCTGGTCTACATGCCGACTTACGCCATACGGGAGCTCAATCTGCCGCAATCGATCGGGTTCACGGCCGCGGTCAGCGCCGCGGCGCTGCAGACGCTGGCAGTGCCGTTTGTCGGGATCTGGGTCGATAAAGTCGGCCAGACGCGAGTGATGATCGGCGCGGCGATCATGTTCATGGTGACGGCCTATCCGGCCTTCGTGCTGCTCGGTGCTGCGCCTTCGCTCGGCGTTCTGATAGCGATGGTTTGCTGGATCAGCCTTTTGAAATCATTTTTCTCGGGCGCGCTGCCCTCGCTGATGGCCAAGACCTTCCCCGTTGCGACGCGCGTTTCCGGGATGTCGCTGAGCTACAATATTTCGGTGCCGATCTTCGGCGGGTTTGCGCCGTTCTTCGCCCAATCGCTGATCGAGCTCACCGGCAGCAAATTGGCGCCGAGCTATTACCTGATCGCGACAGCCGCCTTGAGCCTGCTTGCGCTTCTAATAATGCGGCATCGGTACCGCTTGTAAGTTCAGCGCCAGCCTTTCATCTGCAATTCCAGCTTGCCGGTCGCGAGACCCGAAGGCCAGACCGACACATATTGCTTGCCTTGCAACTGAATCAAGAAAGTCGAGGCAAGTGTATTCTGGCCGGTTGAGTCGAATTTTACGCCGTCATATCCGATCATGAGTTGATCCGCCTTGAGGTCGGTCGCTTGCAGCGCCGCCTGGATCTTGTCCGGTTCGGTCGAGCCGGCACGATTGATCGCATCGGCGAGTACAAGGAAGCCTTGCATCCATCGCGCGCTGGTGTCGTCGAGATCCCGGCCATATTTGGCCTTGAACAGCTGATTGACGATGTAACTGTTGCCGCCTGGCTTGCCGATATCGAAGGCGCTGCGATTGATCGCGCCTTGCGCGAGATCGCCGACGTTTGGGACAAAAGTCGGATCGGAGAAGCCGGCATCGTCACCGATGATGATCGGCGGCAAGTAATCGAGATTCTTCATAGTGCGGAAATAGAGGATGGTGTCAGCTGTATAGCTGATGAAGATGACAACATCCGGCTGCAGCGTCTTGATCTGGATGACTTGCGCGGAGACGTCGGAGCTGTTGGCGTTGTAGGGAATTTGCGCGGCTACCGTAATATTGGCGTCTTTTGCCGCTTGCAGAATGCTGCCCGCAACCGAAGTGCCGTAATCGGTGTTCTCGTTGACGATGGCAATTTTATCGATCTTACGGCCCGATTTTCTCAGATCGGAGAGGAATCCGGCATAGGCCTTGGCAAAATCGGACGCGATTGGGCCGGTGCGGAACGTCCATTTGAAGCCGCGTCCGGTAATGTTCAACGCCACCGAATCAGCAACTAGATACGGTATGCCTTGACGCTCGGCCGCGGCGGTGGCGACCAGCGAGACCGACGAGTGATACGAGCCGAGCATCGCCGCGACGTGGTCCTGCGTGATCAGCCGCAAGGTCTGCTGCTGACCGACCTGCGGATTGCCTTGATGGTCGGCCTCATCGAGCTCGATCTTTGCGCCGCCGAGGTTGGGCAGCCCAGCGGTCGCGCCGAGTGGCAGCGCTTTCAGCTCGGGATGCGCCGTGTTGACAATCTCGGCGCCGAGATTAACGGCGTCTTTTGCCGACTGGCCGGCGCTCGCGGCATTTCCCGTCAACGGATAGATGACGCCGATCTTGACGTTCTCGGCGGCCTCGGCTTGGGCTATGGCAAGCAGGGCGGCAACAAACAAGGTGACGGAAAGGGCACACCAGGGATTTTTCATCATTTCCTCCCGGAAGGTTTGGCGCGATTGATGTTGATAACGACGTTCAAGTCAATTCCCTAATGCGCGCACAAAGGCCGAGACAATGCGATTGTGTCAGGCTTAAGCTTTCGCCAGGTGGGGGAGACTGTCAGCGTCGACGGCGGCTGAGCTTGTAGAGCGGTTTTACAATCTCGTCTGGAACAAGGCCGACGAGAGCGAAGCGCGCAGAATTCTTGCTCGTGACTTTCGGTTCCGTGGCTCGCTCGGTCCCGAACTGCGCGGGCCGGACGGGTTCATCGCTTATATGCGATCGGTACATTCCGCGCTCGGCGGTTTCACGTGCCAGATCGACGAGGTGATCGCTGTGGGCGACCAGGCGGCGGCGCGGATGAGTTTTTACGGCCGCCACCGCGGCAGGTTTTTTGGCATAGAGCCGAGCGGCCAGGAAATCCGCTGGAGCGGCGCGGCATTTTTCAAGACGCGCGGCGGCACGATTATAGAGCTGTGGGTGCTGGGCGACATCGAGGAGGTCAGGCGGCAGCTCGAACCGCAACGCGCAACGGCCATTTTTCGGCTATAGAAGGCGCGAGTTCCGAAAGTGATCTGTATGCACGCCCCTTCGCCGTCATTGAATGCGCGCCGCGCCATGCACGGCAGCAACAAGCTGCAAATCGGCTTGTTCGGCGTCAATTGCTCCTCTGGCCGCGCGGTGACGCTCGTTCCCGAACGCTGGTCGGGCAACTGGCCGGATAACAAGAAACTGGCGCTAATGGCCGACCAAGCCGGCATCGATTTTCTGCTGCCGATCGGCCGCTGGAAGGGATATGGCGGGACCACCGATTATCAGGGAACGACGCTCGAAACGGTCACCTGGGCGACAGGGCTCCTCGCCGTCACCAAGCGCATCACTGTGTTCGGCACGGTCCACGCGCCGATTTTCAATCCGGTGGTCGCAGCCAAGGAAATGGTCACGGCCGATCACGTCGGCGAGGGCCGCTTTGGGCTGAATATCGTGGTCGGCTGGAACGAGGGCGAGTTCGACATGTTCGGTGTCGAGCAGCGCACGCATGAGCAGCGTTACGAATATGCGCAGGAATGGATCGACGTCATCAAAATGATCTGGTCCGATCGCGAGGATTTCGACTTCCGCGGCAAATATCTCAATATGACGGGCATTCGCGGCAAGCCGAAACCCTTTGGCGGCACCCGCCCGGTGATCATGAATGCGGGGGCGTCTTCCACGGGGCAGGCGTTCGCGGTGAAGAATTGCGATGCGTTCTTTCTGCAGGCCTCACGCACCTCGCTCGAAGAAAGCGCGCAACGCGTTCGCCGCGCCAAAGAAGCCGCGCGCGCGCAAGGGCGCGAAATCGGCTGTTACACGGTCGGCGTCGTCACCTGCCGGCCGACCAAGAAAGAGGCCGAAGATTATTTTCATCATTGCATCGTGGAGCACGCCGACTGGTTGGCCGTGGACGGCATCCTGGGGCTGAAAAATATTTCGCCGCAGACCGTGCCGATGCAGGAATATCTCACGCAGCGCAGTCACTATGCGCAAGGCATGGGCGGCTTGCCGATCATCGGCGACCCGGACCACGTCGCCGCGCAGATCGCGGACCTCAGCAAAGCCGGCCTCACCGGCATTGCCATCTCGCTCGTCAATTACCTCGACGAACTGCCGTATTTCATTGACGAGGTGATGGGTCGGCTGGAGCGAATGGGACTGCGGGAGAAGGTGGGCGCTTGAGACATCCTTCCCCGCTTCGCGGGGCAGGATGAACTACCGCCTGCTCACGATTGGGGTGCCGCGCTTCTTGTTGTAGCGGTGAATCGTGACGCGCTCCCAAACGCCGTTGACGTGATAGGGATCGCTGCGGGTAAACGCGTCAACCGCGGCGCGATCGGCGGCGTCGATGACGAAAATGCTGCCGACCGGCGTCTCGCCGTCGTCGGCCACCAGTGTGCCCGCTGTTACCACGTCGACCGCATACTCCTCGGCGCGGTCGAGATGGATGCGATGGTCGCGGTAATGCTTGGCGCGGGTTGGCAGAATATCTTTTTTGTCGAGCGCGTGGACCACGTACAGCATGCCCCTAGTTTAGTCTTCGCCTACAGCGCAGGGGAGGGGCGTTTTTATCCTTGCCTGCGCAACGCGGCCCAGGATGCATTAATTCCGCCGGCGTGAGATCACATAGGATTCGTCGAAAAACCACAGCCCGCCGCGCTCGCGCAGCACTGAGCGCGTGGCATCGATGTAGCCGTTGCCGACCTCCGCCAACCGGTCATCCTCCACCTGCGCCACATAGATTGCGGCGTTCCACGCGGCGAACAGAGTAGACGTGCCGATCGATTCGGAGATTTCCGACGGCAGCGTGTGCATCACGTAACGGAACAGCGCGCGATTGTCGGCATAGGCGTTAAAGTTCAGGTCGCGGCCGGCCGGGCCCAGCTCGTGCTTCACCGCCTTGAGGATCTGGTGCCGATCGTGGATGAACGGATGGTCGTCGGGCCAGACCCTTTGGATGATTTCCATCCCCGGATCGTGACCGTGGGAATGAATGGCGACCAGCCGTCCGCCGGGTCCGAGCGCCCGTGCGAGCGGCGCGATCACGCGCCTGGCCTTGAATTCCAGCGGCGCGCGGGCGCGATACGGCTGCGATGCAATCACTAGGTCGTAGTTGGCCTGCGTCCCACCCGGCCTCGGAATGATCGGATCGAGCAGGAAGCGATGATCCTCGCGATAAATCACGAGGACGACCGGACGTTCATAAATCGGATTGCCGGTGCGCGCGCTGACGGTGGCCTTCCAGTTCTCGCCCAAGAACGATTCGAGGCTGATGATCTGCTTCTCAAACTGGTGCGCCGAATTGCCCAGCAACGGCAGCTCGTGCCAAACCAAGCTTGACGCGGCATTGACCGATTTGACGGCGAGCCATGGCGCGTCGGCATAAGCGAGATTGGTCAGCACCAACACCGTCGCCGGATGTTCGAAGAACCGGTCCGACATCTTTTGCAGCGTGAGCCGGACGTCTTCGAGACTGATTTCCTTGCCGACCGTGTAGAACGGCATGTGCGGAAAACGATCGTGCATCGCGCGCATGACCCGCACCAGCACGGTGCCGTCGCCGACGCCAGCGTCGAACACCCGCACCGCCGGCGGTCGCGGATGGATGTGAGCGAGCTCTTCCGAAACGCGGTGTGCGACCTCCCACTTCTCACTGCAGGTGTTGACGAACAGGAGGTATTTCTGGCGGTTGTCGAAGAAGCGGAAATTGCGCTGTGGGTCGCCGGGTTTAGCCGGCGCCGGCGGCGGCGAGGATGCGGCGCGACCCTCGCGCGTGCGCTCAATGATCGCCGGCCGGTCGGTGTGTGCGGGGTGCGCCGCCATGAAGCCGTGAATGCGGTCGAGCGTGTCGGTAGTGATGCGGCCGCCATTGCGCAGTCGCGCCGTCAGCTTGCCGTCGTTCACGGCGCGCCGGCCGAATGTGGATTCCGCAAGGCCCGTACGCCGGCAGTAATCAGAAATTTCCTGGAGCAGCTGCTGTGCGTTCATCGCCCATTGCCGGCAGGAACACCGGCCCTCGAACTCTCCTCACCTGCGCCGCGCCTTGTTCTTGGGATGTCGCGGGCGCTAACTCGCCTTAGCGAACCAAGCTGGTGGGCGACGGTCAACCACAATTCTGCCCACTAGCGTGATGGGCAGGATAGTGGGCCATAGCCCTTTCGCGCAAGATGGGTTAATCACGGCTCCTCCACGGCCGAAACGGAGTTGTCTCATGCGCCTCGATGGCAAGATCGCGCTTGTAACCGGCGCCGGCTCGGGCATTGGCAGATGCATTGCCGAGGCTTACGCGGGCGAGGGCGCGCGGGTCGCGCTCGCCGACATCAACGCCGATGCCGCCAAATCAGCTGCCCGTGCCATCGGCAACAATGCCATCGCACTGCGCTGCGACGTGAGCAAAAAAGCCGATATCGATGGCGTGGTTGAAGAGACGGTGTCCGCGTTCGGCGCCCTCGATATCCTCGTAAACAATGCCGGAGCGACGCACGTCAACAAACCGGTGCTGGAGATAAGCGAGGCGGAATACGACCGGATTTTTGCGGTCAATGTGAAGGGGATTTTTCTCGCTTGTCAGGCGGCTGTCCCGGTGTTCCGGAAGCAGGGCGTGGGTGTCATCATTAATATCGGTTCGACCGCCGGATTGCGGCCACGCCCCGGACTCTCGGCCTATAACGCTACCAAAGGCGCCGTCCACGTCCTGACTAAGTCGCTCGCCGTCGAGCTTGCATCTGACGGCATTCGCGTCTGCGCTATCGCCCCAGTCGCCACCGAAACGCCGCTGCTGCCGCACTTTCTCGGGTCGGCGCCGGGCATGCGGGACAAGTTCATCGCCACGATTCCTCTTGGCCGGCTGGCGCTGCCGCAAGACATTGCCGATGCGGCTTTGTTTCTGGCCTCGCCCGAAGCCAAATTTATTACCGGCAATATCATGGAGGTCGACGGCGGCCGCGGGGTCTGACCATCCGGTATCTTATCCGCAAGGCGCCAGGCGAATAGGCCGCAACTTCGGTTCTGGTGGCGGGATTCGTGGCATTACCGCAACTCTTCCGAGCGTTTTTACCGGCGCGGGTCTTGGTGTATCGTTGCGCAAAGGGACGGTCGGCTGAAATGTGGGGTCGCAAACCGAAAGGCGCCGCGGCGGACGCAGAGTCGCCTTCGCAGTTGAAGGAGGCGATTCATCAGGCGCGCGTTGAAGCCGCTGAACGCACCAATGTCATCGTCGATCTGCGCGATGCCGAATTGGCGCGGCTCGAGCTCCTCAATGAAGCGCTCAATCCCCTGTTCGCGGAAGTGCCGCCTGAAGTGGATTTGTTCGATCGCGGCATCAGTCGCGGCGAGACGCCACGGCTGTGGGTCGACGCGCTCGCCCATGTCGCAATGGGCCGCGACAAGCGTCTTTATCGTTTTCTGCATGACAGCCGGATGGGGCGCCGCGTGCTGGCGGAATCCCACGAAATCCCGGATGTCGTGCAGGCGGTTACCACTTATGTGGCGCGCCGGCTGGTCGAGCGGCAACGGGCGCTTGAGGCTGATCCCGATCTACTAGCGCGCATTTCAAACAAGATGGCGCGGCATTACCGCTGGCGCCGGCGCCGGCGAACGCTGGCGGTCCTAGCGCTCGGATTTCTTGCCGGTGTGGCGACGCTGTTCGTGCTGGCAGCCGTGTTATCGCCTGGCTGATCGTTCCGATTCTCAATAGATTCTGAAGCGGGCGCATTCGCGTATCGCGTCGTCCCTGCCACGCTCATACGAAACGGTCTCGCACCGCCAGCTGCCGGACGAGCCCTCTATTCGAAAAATGTTGTAGCCGGCCGGATCTTCGTTTGCATATTTCGCATGGGCCGAAGCCGAGGGCACTCCAACGGCTGGAATTTTTCTATTGCCGGCGCCCTGGAGCCAGACGAGCGATCGCCGGTGATCGTGGCCGTGAAGCAAAAGCTCGGCGCCTTTTGCGGCCAGTACCCGGCACAAATCCGCGCCGTCGATGAGACGCCGAAAAAAACGCCGGGCCGGACTGAGCGGCGGGTGATGGATCAGCACGGTACGGAAGCTTCCGCGCGTTTGCTCGAGCGCCTCGGCCAGCCGCGCGAGCTGTCTTTCGCCAAGCCGTCCGGTTGCCAGGAACGGACCGGTCGGCACGCCGGTCGAAAGCGCGATCAACGCCACGTCGGCACGACGGCGCACAAACGGAAACCGTTCGAGCCCGTCATCGCCGCGCATGTATTCGCCCCAAAATTTCCCCGGTAATTCCTCCGCACCGCGAAGGTAAACGTCGTGATTGCCGGGAATCACGGTGACGTCGGTGGGCGGCCCGATCGACTCAAGCCATCGTCTCGCCCAGGCATATTCGCCGGGCAGCGAAAAATTGGTGAGATCGCCGGTGACCGCGACGTGTTCGGCGGATCGTTCCTGTAAATCGCGCGTGATCGCCGCAAGCATGTCGGGGCGATGGATGTATTTGCGCTTACGCTGCCAGTTGATGTAGCCGAGGCCGCGCTTACTCGCGAGCTCGGACGGTTTCGGCGTCAGCGCCAGATGCAGATCCGACAGATGCGCAAGTGTGAACATCGGGGCGCCTCAGCGGCGATGATCGGCGCCCGCGATCGCCGACGGGGAATAATAAATCACGAACTGCCGATCAAGATACCGACCGCGAACACCAGCACGCCACCCACGACAACCTGGAAAACCGCCTGAAGGAACGGCGTATCCATGTAGTGCATCCTGATCCAGGCGATAACTGCGAGTTCGACCGCGACGACCGCGCAAGCGAGTGACGTCGCGACGTAGAAATGCGGTATGAGGTAAGGCAGCGCATGACCGAGCCCGCCGATCGCCGTCATTGCCCCTGTAACCCCGCCGCGAACTACCGGCGCTCCACGCCCCGTGAGCGAGCCGTCATCGGACAGCGCTTCGGCAAAGGCCATCGAGATGCCGGCGCCGAGCGCCGCGGCAAGTCCGACCAGGAATGTCGACCAGGTGTTGCGGGTGGCGAACGCGGCGGCGAATAACGGCGCCAGCGTCGAAACCGACCCGTCCATGAGGCCGGCGAGGCCAGGCTGGACATATTGCAGCACGAACATTCGCCGTGCGGTGTGGTCTTCGGCTTCGCGCGCCCGCGGCGTGATCTTTTCGCCAAGTTCATGTGCAAGGGATTCGTGTTTATCCTCCGCGGCGGCGAGTTGACGCAGCAGATGCCGGACGGAATCGTCGCGCGCGGTTTCGGCGGCGCGACGATAGAACCGCGCCGTCTCATATTCCATCTCCTCGGCGAATTTGCGGGTCGCCTCGATGCTCAGCGTCCGGTTCAGCCAAATCGCCTGCCGTGCGACAAACCCCTTCACGTCCTGGCGCCGGATCAAAGGCAGAAAGTCGCCGAACTTCTTGCGGTGCAGGTCGAGCAGCATGTCGCGATGATTCATCTCTTCGCGCGCCATTTTGTCGTACATTTCTGCGGTCTCGGGATAAGCGCTGCGCAGCCGGTCGGCGAATGAGCGGTAAATCCGGTTGTCCTCGTCCTCGTTAGAAATGGCGAGCGCAAGAATTTCCTGCTCATTGAGATCGGCGAATCGTTTCAAGGAATTTCCCCGTGGGACTAATGTGTTATGGGCGACCGACGGCCTATTTTAGAGCCATTCTAATTGGTGAGGCCAGCCCGGATCACAAGCGGATTGCAGCATGCCATTGAGCACTATCCGTCGCCCGTTGGAGCCGCTTATCCGTGTGCTTTTCCACACTTATTGGCGATTTTCACGTGGCCTCACGGTCGGTGTCCGCGGCTTGGTTTTGGACAGCGAAGGCCGCGTGTTCCTGGTCAAGCACTCCTATGTCGCCGGATGGCATCTCCCGGGCGGCGGGGTGGAGAAAGGAGAAACGCTCCTTGCGGCGCTTGCACGGGAGTTGCGCGAGGAAGGCAATATCGAGTTGAACGCGACACCGGTGCTCCACGCAATTTATTTCAATCGGCGCATCTCATCGCGCGACCATGTTGCACTTTATGTGGTGCGGTCGTTCCAACAGACGGCGCCGCCACGACCGAACCACGAAATCGTAGCGCACGGCTTTTTTGCGCTGCAGAACTTGCCGGTCGACACGTCACGCGCGACACGCGAGCGTATTACCGAGGTTGTCACCGGCCGCACCGCTTCCGAAACGTGGTGACCTCGGCAGTTCGAATTTTCTTCCGGCGCGTCATTTCGCTCCGAATGTCGGTGATGCGACCGGGTCTTGTTCCGCCTTGAGACAGATTAGGCGCGGCGCGTCACCCTCAATCCATCTTAAAGCGTGATCCCGAAAAGTGGACGCCGGTTTTCGGAAAGGATCATGCTCAAACAACGAGCGAAAGCGAAATGCCGAATCAACCCTAAAGTCATTTCGCTTTAGCCGAAGCGATTGCGGTCGTGCGGAGCAGTAAAGTCAATTGATGGCCCGATCGGCACGATGCCAGTCGGATTCACTTGGCGCTGGCTGCCATAGTAATGGCGCTTGATGTGATCGATGCTCACAGTCTCGGCGATACCCGGCATCTGGTAGAGATCGCGCGTGTAATTCCACAGATTGGGATAGTCAGCGATGCGCCGCAGATTACACTTGAAGTGGCTGTAGTACACGCTGTCGAACCGCACCAGTGTGGTGAACAGCCGCCAGTCCGCCTCGGTATTTTGGCCGGCCACCAAATAGCGCTGCTGCGATAGCCGCTCCTCGAGCTGATCGAGGGTCTTGAAAATGCCGTGGGCGGCTTCCTCGTAGGCTTCCTGGGTGGTCGCGAAACCGGCGCGATAAACACCATTGTTGATGTTTGGATAAATGAGCTCGTTGACGGCATCGATCTCGCGCCGCAGCGCGACCGGATAATAGTCGGCGCGCACGTCAGTGAAGGCGTCAAACGCCGAGTTGAGCATGCGGATGATCTCGGACGATTCATTATTGACGATGGTTCGCCGTTTCTTGTCCCACAACACCGGGACCGAGACTCGGCCGGTATAATGCGGGTCGGCGATCAGATAGATCTCGGCCAGAGTCGACTTGCCGTTCACGCTGTCCAGCGTGCCGTGGGCCTCGGTGCCGAATTCCCACCCGGTCTTGCCATAGAGCGGTTCGGTGATTGAGACCGAAATGACCGGTTCAAGCTTTTTTAACGTGCGAAAGATCAGCGTGCGGTGGGCCCATGGGCAGGCGAGCGAAGCGTAGAGGTGATAGCGCCCGGGCTCGGCGGCAAAGCCGCCTTGACCCGAGGGGCCAGGACTGCCGTCGCGCGTCACGAAATTGCGAAAAAACGGCGCGGGCCTGATAAAGCGGCCTTCTTTGGTGCGGGAAATGTCCTCTTGCCAGGCGCCGTTTACGAGCAAGCCCATCAGTCTCTCCAATCCCTAGCGATCCAATGTAATGATTATCGGCGGTCGCGATAGTGCATCGAGCCAGGCGACCAACTGGACGTTAGCGGAGCGGGGTGCTAGGCGGCGGCGCGATGAATGATATTTCGGTGAGCATCCAGCCCGAGGCACCGGACGATGCGGTCGCCATCGAGCGCCTGCACGAACGCACGTTCGGTCCGGGCCGTTACGCCAAAACGGCATACCGGCTGCGCGAGCAGGTCGACCACATTCGCGAATTGTCCTTCGCGGCGCGCATCGGGACTTTGCTGATCGGCTCAGTCTGGCTTTCGCCCATTCGCATTGGTGAGGCCAAAGCGCTGTTGCTAGGTCCGGTAACCGTTGAGCCGGCATTTCGCGATCGCGGCGTGGGGCAAGCCTTGATCGAACGCGCGCTCAAGGAAGCGAAGGACAAGGGCCATCGTCTCGTCGTTCTGGTCGGCGACGAAGGGTATTACGAGAAATCCGGCTTCAAGCGCATTCCGCGTGGGCGCGCGATCATGCCTGGTCCGGTCGATCCGGCGCGCCTGTTGCTTGCGGAATTGGCGGAAGGCGCCTTTGAAGGCGTATCCGGTCCGATACGGCCGGATTGAGCTCAGCAAGATGCTAAAGCGAAATACCGAGTCGACGTAAACTCGTATCGCTTTAGCGCCCCTCGCGCACCCACGTGCCGGCGAGACTTCCGAGCAATAACAGTAAGCCGAGCAGCCCAGCAAACACCGGCAGAACGCCGACGCCGCGGACCACGCTGGCGTTGCTCATCTTCAGCCCGAGCCAGTCGTCGCCCTTATAAGTATCGGCCGAGCGCACGGCGACGATGCGCGGCACATTCAGTCCGCCGCCATCTTCGAGCCGCCGCGCGTCGCCGCCTGTGGCATTGGCCAAGGGCGCCAGTACCTGCGTGGTCGAGGTTACTTCGGCATATTCGCGTGGGTTTGCCGGTCCGACATTGATCAGAGCGTTGAGCTTGCCGTCCGTGGCGCGCCACAGGCCGAGTTCGTTGGCGCTCACGCTCGATTCCCAAACGCCCGGCTTCTTCGCGTCGAGTTTGAGGGTACGCGTTGCGCCCGAAGGCGAGGTCAGCGTCACATCCGCGACCTGGTCGGCCATCGTTTGCCGGCGCACGAGAAGATCGTGGCCGCTGACGGTCAACCGCAGCGCTTCCTCTTCCAGGTCGGGCTCTTTCATGAGCCAATGCGACAGGCGCCGCAGCAGGTCGAGGTGCGGGCCACCGCCTTCAAAGCCGCGGGCCCACAGCCAGATGTGATCCGACAGCAGTAGTGCGACGCGACCCTCGCCCTCGTGTGAGAGCACGAGCAGGGGTTTTGCATCCGGACCCTGCATGACCGTGGTGCCGGTGGCGCTGCGTGTGTCGACAACGCGAAACCATTCGCTCCAGTGCGGCGGCTTGTCTTCGGAGCCTTCAAGGCCGCGGGTGACGGGATGGCGTTGGCCGAGGTCGGTGAGTTCCGGGCGGAATGCCCGATTGGTGACCTCGCCGCTTGGCTCAGCCTGCAAGATCGCATCGAGCGGCGTGCGCCAGATGCTGGTCGCGCTTGCATAATCAGGACCGGCAGCAACCAGCACGGCACCGCCGTCGCGCACGTACCGGGTGATGTTATCGAAATAAATGATCGGCAGCACGCCCTGACGCGCGTACCGATCGAAAATGATCAGCTGGAAATCGTCGATCTTTTGCTGAAACAGCTCGCGGGTAGGGAATGCGATCAGCGACAGCTCATTGATGGGCGTGCCGTCCTGCTTTTCCGGCGGACGCAAAATTGTGAAGTGTACCAGGTCGACCGAGGGGTCGGATTTGAGCAGATTGCGCCAGGTGCGCTCGCCGGCGTGAGGTTCGCCCGATACGAGGAGAACGCGCAGTTTGTCGCGCACGCCGTCGATGGTCACGACGACGCGGTTGTTGACCTGAGTGAGCTCGCCAGCAAGCGGCGATGCCTCGATCTCGACGATGTTCCGTCCGCCGTGAGGAATTGGAACGGTAACGCTCTGTGCAATCCCGATCGGAACATTGCGCGTTTCGACGACGTCACCGTCGCGCCGAACCGTTACCTGGGCGGTGCTTTCGCCGGAGCCCTGATCCTCCACCCGATACGTGATCGTCTGCGGCTGACCGACAATGCCGAACCGCGGCGCCGTGACCAGCGCCACGCGGCGGTCGCGTTCGTCCTGGTGACCGGTGATGAGGGCGTGCACAGGCGCGGAAAAACCCAGCGATGCGGCGTCGGCGGGCACGTCATGCACACGGCCATCGGTGATCATGATGACGCCGGCAAACCGATCGGAAGGGACGTCGGCAAGTGTCGAATTAAGCGCCGTGAACAAACGCGTGCCGTCGGTCTCACCGTCGGCTTCTCCGGCCTCGATAACACGGACCTCCAATCCCGGAATGCGGTGCAGCTGCTCGAGGACCTTCGCGCGGGCCGCCTCGGTCTGTTGCGTGCGGTCGCCGAAGTTCTGGCTCGGGCTTTTGTCGACCACGACGACTGCAACTGAGGTCAGCGGATCGCGATCCTCGCGCGTGAACGATGGATTGGCGAGCGCGAGTACGATCAATGCCAAGGCGAGAGTTCGCACGGCGGCGCCGCGGCTGCGCGACACAAACAGGACCAGCGCGAACAGGACCGCCGCCGCAATCACCGCCCATAGGATCTGCGTGCCGACCAGAGGAGCGAACGCAATACTGATGTTCAAAAGCTCTCTCTCCTGATCGACGTTTATTGGCCTAAGCGCTCGAGCAGCGCCGGCACATGCACCTGATCGGCTTTGTAATTGCCGGTCAGCGTGTACATGACGATGTTCACGCCGGCGCGGAACGCGAGCTCACGCTGGCGTGGCTGCCCGTCGACCATCGGCAGCACCGGCTGGCCGTCCGGCCGCGTCGCCCAAGCGCCGGCAAAATCGTTCGAGGTTATGATGATCGACGACACGCCATCGCCGCCGCGGGCAGGGCGACCCGAGGCTTCCTGCTCGCTTTCCGACGGCAGCGCCTCAACCCAGAGCTGGCCGCCGTCAAACCGGCCGGGAAAATCGCGCAGCAGATAGAAAGTCTTGGTCAAAACGTGATCGCGTGGGACCGGCTCGAGTTCAGGAATGTCGAGCGATGAAAGGATTTTGCGCAGTTCGAGCATCCCCGGACTGCGGGTTTCGCCGCCTTGGCCGGCCGGCGCGACGACCGCGTCGCGGGTGTCGAATAGCACGGTCCCGCCGGCTTTCATGTAGGCGTCGATGCGCTTGAGCGCGGCATCGGAGGGCCGCGGCGCGCCGGGCACGATTGGCCAATAGATCAACGGATAAAAAACAAGCTCGTCACGGGCGATGTCGAGCCCGATCGGATCGCCGGGCTCGAGTGCGGTGCGCTGCGCGAGAAATAGTGTAAGCCCGGAAAGCCCGGCCTTGCTTATGGCATCGATGTCGGCATTTCCGGTGATGACATAGGCAAGTTTAGTTTCAAGCGCCGATTGCGGCGCATCCGTCGGCGATTGCTGGGCATAGGCGCTCGCGCATGTCAGCGTCAGAGTGATGAGCACGAAAATGGACGCCGATGCGGCAGGCAAACGCCGCGGGATGAGGCGCTGAATGCCGCCGCCCAGGAATAAGACAATAATCGAGTCGAGGAATAGCAAAGCGATGGCCGCAAGCAGGACTGGGCCGCGCAAATCCTGCGGTTCGCTGGTGCGATAGACTTCACGACTGGCGTTGACGAGCGACGAAAAATCAAGCGCGGCGAGGCGATCGCCGCCGGCCAACGTGTTGACCGCAAAAAGGCTCTCAGGGGGCCCATAGAATCCAGGCGGATGATCGCGCGTGGCGCTGCCGACAAAATCTTCCGGCACCGGCCGTGCGGTCGGCGGCGGCGCGACGAAGCTGCCGAAGCCATCCAGGATATGGCTCGGTGCAGCGACGGCGCGCGCATTCTTGCCTGGTGCCGCCGCGCCCTCGGTGGCCACGGTCGTGCCGGACAGTGCGACAATTCGCTTGAGCATGTCGACAAAGGCGCCGGACAGCGGCAGGTCGGACCAGCGCGTATCGCCGGTGACATGAAACAGTACTAGCAGGCCCTTGCCGCGATGCGCCGCGGTGACTAGCGGCGTGCCGTCAGCGAGCGTCGCCCAGGTATTGTCGCCGAGGGTCGCATCCGGCTCGGCGAGCACTTGGCGGGTGACGGTCACGTCATTGGGCACGGGCAGGCCGTTGAATGGACTGTCGCGCGAGAACGCCGCCAGCGGTTGTGGTTTGTCCCAGCTCAGGCTGCCGCCGAGAATGCGGCCGCCGCGACGCAACCTGACGGGTACAAGGTCGTCCTCGGACGCGGCAAGCCGCGGACCGGCGAACCGCACCAAAACGCCGCCGTCTTCAACCCAACGAGCAAGTCGATCATGCGCGTCGCCGACATTGCCGACATCGGTAAGGACCAGCATCGGCAGATTTTGGTCAAGAAAATGCGACACGGCATCGGCCGGCGACTCCCCTTGCGTCAGGCGCACATCGGCAAATGGCTCAAGCGCGCGCTGCAGGTAATAACTCGATGACAGCAGCGGCTCGGCGACGTCGGCGTTCGCGCCGGAGACGATGCCGACGGTGCGGCGGCGCGACCGCTTATCCAAAAGCTGAACCGCGCCCGCGGACCGCTCGCCGGCAATTTCCAGTCGCGCAATCTCATTGCGCAGTTCGACCGGCAGTTCAAACCGTGCTTCGGTTTCCCGATCGGCAGCGTTGAAAATAAATTGTGCTTCACCTAGCGGCAGCCCCTTCAGATCGAGCGCTCGCACCGTGCCGGCGTCGTTTGCACTGGGCGTCGCGCGCAGAACCTTCACAGCCAACGCGCCGGCCGCATTTTCGGCGCCGTTGAGTGCGCGCGGCTGCGGGATTCCACCGGTAACGATCGTAAGCGGATGTTGACCGATCGTTTGCTCCAGGTTGGTGACAAAGGCCGCGCCATTGCCGAGATCGATTCCATCAGAAAGCCAGACCAGTTCGATTTCGGGATCGGTCGAGAGGAAACGTGACAGCGATGGCAGAGCCTCGGCGCGGTCGACGCGATAGGGGACCGGCTTGATTTGCTGCAGCCGGACTCGCGCCGAGTCTGCGGTTTCGAGCGAAATGTCATGCGGTCCCTGGGACAGCGGTAGCAGCGCCACGGCGCGCCGGTCGTCCGCTGCGCGCATAGCGATGTCGTCGGCGGTGCGCAGCCGCGCCTCCCACGCGCTTGCGGCCGTCCAGCCGTCGTCGAACAGGATCACAAGCGGCGCACGCGTCTTGGTCGCGGCCAGCGGCGGATGCCAAAGCGGGCCGGCGGCTGCGATGATGATCGTAGCGGCGAGCGCAAGCCGCAAAAGCGTGAGCCACCACGGCGTGCGGGCGGGCGTTTCCTCCTTCGGCGCGATCGCGAAGAGAAGCCTAGTCGGGGGAAAATCGATGCGGCGCGGGCGCGGCGGGATTAAGCGCAATAACCACCACAGCGCCGGCAAGGTGATCAGCCCGGTGAGCACCAGCGGTTCGGTAAAGCCGAGCGAAAGTGCGCTTATCATGGCGATACCGCCGATCGTTTGGGCGCCTGCGGTTGCATCGGTCCATAGACTGCGCCAGCGCCGATGCGGGCGTGCAACGCCAGTAGCAGCTCACTCGCTGGACGGTCGGTCCGATGGATGCTGAAGCTCCAGCCGAGGCGATCGGTCTCGCTGCGGATCGCGGCGCGATGCTGCGCGATTTGCGCGCCGTAATCGGCGCGCCAAGTCTCGGCCCGACCCGCGGTGATGCGTCTGCCGTCTTCCGGCTCGATGAATTCGATCCGCCCCCAATAGGGAAATGTCTCTTCCGCCGGATCGACGATCTGCACAATGTGGCCCTGGGTACCGCTGCCGGAGAGCTGCGCGATGGTTCGCCGCACGTCGGCAATATCGCTCCAGAGGTCCGAGAGCAAAACCACCTCGGCGAGCGGGGAGGGTGCGAAATTCGGCGGCAGGCTCGTACGCTCGTCGCGATCCACCACAATGGCCTGGGCGATCCGCTCGATGACGTTGCGGCTGCCGGTCGGACGCATCAAGCCTGGAATTCCGACGCGCTCGCCGCCTTCGACCAGGACCTCGGCAAGAGCAAGCGCGATGACGAGCGTCCGATACAGTTTGCTGTCGCGCGCGAGCGATGAGGCAAAATACATCGAGGGCGAACGATCGGGCCAGATCCAGACCGTATGCGCCGCTTCCCATTCCTGCTCGCGCACATAAAGATGGTCGTCGCGCGCCGACCGCCGCCAATCGACTCTTGAGGCGGGCTCGCCGGAAACAAAGCGGCGGTACTGCCAGAAATTCTCGCCAGGTCCAGCGCGGCGACGTCCGTGCAAACCGTGAATCACCGTGGCCGCCACGCGACGCGCTTCGAGGATAAGCCGCGGCATGCTGGCTGCGAGCGTGCGACCTTCGCCGGACGCTCGGGCGACCGCCGCGCCGTCCCGGTATGTGCGCTGTGGCGAGCGCGAATATGGAGACGGGGTCTCCGTTGCCATCGGCCTATCCGATCCGAGCCTTTAATCGTCCGATCACGGCTTCGATCGTTTCGCCTTCGGCGCGCGCCGTGAAGGTGAGCGCCATCCTGTGCTTTAGAATGGGCTCGGCGAGTTCGACGACGTCGTCAATGGAGGGCGCCAGCCGGGCGTCGAGCAACGCGCGGGCACGCACCGCGAGCATCAGCGCCTGGCTCGCGCGCGGGCTTGGTCCCCAAGCAATGAGTTTGGCGTCATCGCCGCCATCGGCGCCCGGACGCGCGGATCGCACCAGCGCCAGAATAGCCTCGACGACGGAATCGCCGACCGGAAGCCTGCGCACCAAGCGCTGCGCCGCCATCAGCTCGTCGGCCGTCATCGCCGGCTTCGGCCGTGTTTCTTCGGAGCCTGTGGTCTCGAACAGGATCCTCCGCTCCGCTTCGCGGTCCGGATAGCCGACATCGATTTCCATCAGGAAACGATCGAGCTGCGCTTCTGGAAGCGGGTAAGTGCCTTCCTGCTCGAGAGGGTTCTGCGTGGCGAGGACATGGAATGGCTTGGGAAGATCGTGTCTGGTGCCTGCGACCGTCACGTGTTGTTCTTGCATTGCTTGCAGCAGCGCCGATTGGGTGCGAGGGCTAGCGCGGTTGATTTCGTCGGCCATGAGAAGCTGGGCAAATACCGGGCCGGAGATGAAACGAAAGCTGCGCTTGCCGGTCTGGCTCTCCTCCAGCACTTCGGTACCGAGAATGTCCGATGGCATGAGATCGGGCGTGAACTGAATTCGCCGCGCGTCAAGACCGAGCACGGTGCCCATGGTGTCGACAAGCTTCGTCTTCGCCAAACCCGGCACGCCAAGCAGAAGCGCATGGCCGCCGGACAGTATGGTAACCAGCGCCTGCTCGAGGACCTTTTCCTGACCGAATATGACCATGCCGATCGCTGCTTTGGCGGCGCGCACATGCGCCGCGGTGGACTCCGCCGCACGCACGATCATGTCTTCGATCTTTTCGAGCCCTTCTCCGCCAGCAGCGGGCATGGTCAACTCCTTGCTTTTACGCGTTGCACCGATCAGATTCGCGTCACATGAGCGAACGACAACACATTTGTACCCCGTTTCGGCTTATGAGATGCAACATATGCGCCATCTGCCCGATGCAGATTTTGCGCTGATTCGTAAGCCACCGGAACACAACTGAGGTTTAGCTGCTACCCGGATAGCGATCGGCAAAACTCGAGGTCACAATGACCATGCCGGCGCTGATGTCTTAAGCTTCAAAGTCACGGCAAACCATGGCGAAGGAAGGGCAATTCGGCCTGGACTTGATCACAGGCGCGCTAGCTGAAGCGGGCCGGCGCCCGCCCCCCGTCGAACTGTGGGACCCGCCGTTCTGCGGTAACCTCGATATGCGCATCGCGGCGGACGGCACCTGGTACTATCTCAAGACGCCGATTGGCCGACCTGCCCTCGTCAAGTTGTTCGCTTCCGTACTCAAGCGCGAGGGCGACGAGTACTTCCTGGTCACTCCGGTGGAGAAATGCGGCATCCAGGTCGAGGACGCGCCGTTTGTCGCCGTCGAGCTGAAAGTGGCAGATGGCGATGCCGGAAAGG
>DASXJB010000081.1:0-14510 GCA_036497645.1 Xanthobacteraceae bacterium | reverse complement strand
AATTGATTGATCGTGACGTCTGCGATGGGTTAAGCGATCCGGTGGCTAGTCCGCGGGCTCGTTCTCGCGGCGCTCGGCGACATGCCAAAGCACGCCGGAGGGGTCATAAACGTAACTTACGCGCAGTCCCCAAGATTGCATTGCGGGGGCCTTTGGCGCTTGAGCACCAAATAACTTCGGCAAATCTAGAGCCTCGATATGCTTCCACCATGCGTCGAGGTTATCGACCATCATCTGCATCATGCAGTTTTCGGCCCATTCTTTTTTATAATAGCGCTGTAGGATGAAAGCGCTCGCGCCCACGCCAAAGATGGCGACATCTCCGTCAAGTAGCTTCTTGAAACCGAGAGCTTGGTAGAAGGCTTTGCTTAAATCAAGGTCCTTTGCCGGAATGAAGGCGCGCGCCGCTTCCGTACCGCTTGGAACCACCATCCCGGTTGGCCCTCCTAGCGCTCGTCATCTTCGAGCGACCGCCTGTGATCGTGCCCAGATTGCGATCCGAGATCAACTTCCGCTAAGGGTCAAAAGCAGACATCGCGTCACGTCCGCTTTGCGCCCGCGAGCGGACGTTGATTAGCGCATTGTGCCCTCGACGATGAATGATCTCGACTTCGTTACTCTGGTGCGCAGCGCGGTAGTATTTTTCAAACTATCATTAAAGGTTTTTGCCTTCGTCATGTTATCGAAAGCAATGAAAGCGAAAAACTTCGGCGCACTTCCATCAAGAGCGGTTATATTTTCCGTACGCGCGAAATAGCGACCGTCCTCAGATTGGACTTCCACAGCGGTAGCGTCGGCCGTTCGGCGGAGAGCCTCAAAGCCGTTGGCATCGGTTATCTCGTCAATCTCAACCACAACATAAACCGGCGGCGTGGTGGTGCGAGCGTGCAGACCCTGAATTGCAACGGCGCCAAATCCTAATCCGATGGCAATTGCCAACGGTAGTGCGTAACGAATTTTCACAGTTTCCTCCCATTTACCGCCGTTGTGCCGACAGTACTCAGGCTACCACGCACATGATGGGCCAGCCTCAAAATCAGAGCCACTGAAGGTAAAAGGACTCACTGTCCGCTCACAGGGGCGGTCTAAGAACCTACCTTTAAGCGGCGACGCCAGTGTCCGCTTTGGGTCACAACCGACGCGGTCAAATCACGATGTCTGCTATTCCCCAAAAAGCGGACATTGCCAGCGTCTTATGAGTACACGCCTAGCTAATCCTGGCGTCTCACGATTTTCCGTAGACCGGAACGATGGCGCCGCGGGTGACGAGATTTTCCGGCGAAGCCAGAAACGCGATCGTCGCCGCCACCTCTTCGACTTTCGGCCACAGCCCATAATCGGCTTTCGGCATGGCTTGCCGATTGGCCGGCGTGTCCATGATCGAAGGCGCGACCGCATTGACCAGGATGCCGGCTTTTGCGACTTCCTCGCCCAGCGCCGCGGTCAGCGCCGCCACGCCGGCTTTGCTGGCGGTATAGGCGGTCATGCCGGCGCCGCTTCGCCATTCCAGCGCCGGACGCGCGGCGACATTGACGATGCGGCCGCCGGCGCCCGTCATGGCGCGCACGGCGGCGCGGCAGCACAAGATGCAGCTGATGAGGTTCATCTCGATCTGCTGACGGATCGTCGCCAAGTCGGTATCGCGGAAAGCCGAGGCGGCAAAGCCGCCGACGGTGTGGATCGAAGCCCAGAGCGGCGTCACTCCGCGATACAGCTTTTCGATCGCCGCGTCGTCGGTGAGCGATCCGGTGACGGTGACCGTGACTTGCTTGTGATCGCGCAATCGAAATCGCGCGGCCTCCGCCTCGTTGAGGCAAGGCACGTGGCAGAGAGCGCCAGCCTCAATCAGCCGCGCCACCACCGCGGTGCCAAGCGCGCCCGCGCCACCGGTAACAATGACATGACGATTGCGAAAGTCCATGCGTAGTATCCATTTCGAGCTAATCACCGATCGTGCACCTGAGGCAAGATCGCGGTTGGCGTTCGTTATTCCCCTGCATGCGAGGCGCAGTGGCTGATTTTGATTTGGCTATTGTTGGCGGCGGTATCAATGGCACCGGAATTGCACGGGATGCCGCCGGCCGCGGCCTGCGCACGGTTTTGATCGAACAAAACGACCTCGCGTCCGGCACGTCCTCGGCCTCCTCCAAGCTCATCCACGGGGGCTTGCGTTATCTCGAACACGGCCAGTTTCGCCTGGTGCATGAGGCCTTGCGCGAGCGCGAAGCGCTGTTGCGCGCAGCGCCGCACCTGGTGCGGCCGATGCGCTTCGTCTTGCCGATCAATGAAGCGCGGCGCTCGGCGAGCCTGCTCCGGCTCGGGCTTGTGCTTTACGATTGGATCGGCTGGCGCAAGATTCTGCCCGGCACGCGCGAGCTCGATCTCGTCACCGACGAGGCGGGGCTGCCGCTCAAGGTCCGGTTCCACCATGCCTTCGAATATTCCGATTGCTTTGCCGACGATGCCCGGCTCGTCGTGCTCAATGCCGTGGACGCCGCAGAACGCGGCGCGGTCATCCGCACCCGCACCCGCTGCGTGCGGGCCGAACGTGGCGAGAGCTGGCGGCTTGTTCTCATCGCGCGCGGTCAGCGCGATGTCGTGACCGCCCGAATCCTGATCAACGCCACCGGAGCCTGGAACGAAATATTTGCTGAGACTGCGCTGCGCCAAGGACCACAACATCAGCCGCAGCATCGCCTGCGGCTCGACAAGGGCAGCCACATCGTGGTGCGCCGACTTTACGATCACG
The DNA here is from genome assembly GCA_036497645.1 of Xanthobacteraceae bacterium. Lineage (GTDB taxonomy): Bacteria > Pseudomonadota > Alphaproteobacteria > Rhizobiales > Xanthobacteraceae > BOG-931. The sequence continues at coordinate 11,761 of DASXJB010000081.1, read as the reverse complement.
ATCGCGCTTACATCTTGCAGGCCGCCGATGGGCGGGTTGTTTTCGCCATTCCGTTCGAGCGCGATTTTACGCTGATCGGCACCACCGATCAGACGTTCTCCGGCGACCCTTCGACCGCGGCGCCGAATGGCGAAGAGATCGATTATCTGTGCCGGGCCGCGAACGAATATTTCCGGACCGAGATTGGCGCCGCCGACGTCGTTTGGGCGTTTGCCGGCGTGCGCTCGCTTTATGACGACGGCGCGCGCAAGGCCCAGGATATCGGCCGCGACTACGAGCTGATCCTGGACAAGCGCTACGGCGAAGCGCCGCTGCTGACGGTCTATGGCGGCAAGATCACGACCTATCGGCGTCTTGCCGAACAAGTGCTGGCGCGCTTGCGGCACTTTTTCCCGCATTCGCGGCCGTGGACGGCGCAAAGCCATTTGCCCGGCGGCGACTTCGTTTATGACGGGCTCGAAACGCTGGTCGAACGCACGTTGCGAGGCTGGCCGTTCCTGCGGACAGAGCAGGCCAGGCGGCTGGTGCGCGCCTATGGCAGCCGAGCCGACCGCCTGCTCGAGAATGCCACGCGATCGGAGGATTTGGGGATCTGTTTCGGCGCCGATCTCACCGCCGCCGAAGTGCGCTACTTGATGCGCAAGGAATGGGCGCAGACCGCGGACGATGTGCTGTGGCGGCGCTCGAAGCTCGGGCTGCGGTTCTCTCCGGAGCAGACGGCGGCGCTCGAACGTTTCATGGCCGAGGCGAACACGCGTGCGCGTATATGAACGGAAGCCGCGGTTGCTGTCATCGTCGCGGGCGTTTCCGAGAATCATGAAAATGCATTAAAGCATGATCCCGAAAAGTGGACACCGGTTTTCGGAAAAGATCATGCTCAATTCAACAAGCTAAAGCGAAATGCCGAATCAACTTAAAATCATTTCGCTTCAGCGTTGCAGCGGTACCGGCACACGTGCTGCACGGAAGATCGATGGCGGCTATCACTATGAGTTCAGGATTTACGAAACGGGGCTTCGCGAAACGCGACTTTGCGCCCTGGGCCGAGCGCAATTTACAGCCGCTGTTGCGCATTGAGGCCGTCAGCAAGCGCTTCGGCGCGTTCACCGCGGTCGACCAGCTGTCGCTCGACGTCTTTCAAGGCGAATTCTTCGCGCTGCTCGGGCCCTCAGGCTGCGGCAAGACCACGCTGTTGCGGCTCATTGCCGGATTTGAGCAGCCGAGCTCCGGCCGCATCCTTCTCGACGGCGTCGATCTTGCAGCGGTGCCGCCGCATCGCCGCCCCGTCAACATGATGTTCCAGTCCTATGCCTTGTTCCCGCATCTCTCCGTCGAAGCCAATATCGCTTTTGGCCTCAAGCAAGAGGGCTTGCCGAAGTCCGAAATCGCGGCGCGCGTCGCCGATATGCTGGCGCTGGTCAAGCTTGAAAGTTTCGGCCGCCGCAAACCACACGAATTGTCCGGCGGTCAGCGCCAGCGCGTCGCGCTTGCGCGCTCGCTGGTGAAGCGGCCGCGGGTGCTGTTGCTCGACGAGCCGATGGCAGCGCTGGACAAAAAATTGCGCGGCGAGACGCAATTCGAGCTTATGGATTTGCAGCGCCGGCTTGACCTCACATTCGTCATCGTCACCCACGACCAGAGCGAAGCGATGACGGTGGCCGACCGGATCGCAGTCATGGATCGTGGCCGCCTGATGCAGGTTGCGCCGCCGGCTGAAATTTACGAGCAGCCGAATTCGCGCTGGGTCGCCGACTTCATCGGTAGCATCAACCTGTTCGAGGGCCGCGTCGGCGACGCCGCGGGCACGATCGAAGGGACGGCTTTGGGTCGGCTGCGCGTGACAGGAAAGATCGATGCCGAGCCCAACGCGACGGTGTGGGTCGCGGTGCGGCCGGAGAAGATCCGCCTGATCCCGTGCGCGGTCGAGCCGACGCAACGCGCCAACGCGGAGAACTGCGTGCTCGCCACCGTGGTCGACATCGGTTATCTCGGCGACTTGTCGCTTTATAAGCTACGCACCGAGGCCGGCGTGCCGCTGCAAGCGGCGATCGCCAATATCGGGCCGCTCACCGCGCGCGGGATTAGCTGGAACGACCAGGTGTGGCTTAGCTTTCTGCCGGAAGCCGCAATCGTGTTGACCCGATGAGCGGAGCCGCAGCCGCATGAACCCGCAGCCGCAACGCTCGCGTCTTGCCGGCATCGTCCTGTGGCTGCCCTATGCGTGGCTGGTCGCATTCTTTTTGCTGCCGTTTTTGATCGTGCTCAAGATCAGCTTGTCGCAGAGCGCGATCGCGCAGCCGCCCTACATGCCAGTGTTCGATCTGTCAGCCGGCTGGAGCGGCGTGCGATCGTTTTTTGCGGGGCTGTCGCTGGACAATTACGTTTTCCTCGGCTCCGACCCGCTTTATGTCGTTTCCTACATGAAGAGCCTGCAGATCGCGGCGTTTTCCACCCTGATGCTGCTGGTGATCGGCTACCCCATCGCTTATGCGATTACGCGCACCGCGCCGCGCCTGCAGGCCGTCCTGGTGGTGCTGGTTATTCTGCCGTTTTGGACATCGTTCCTGATTCGCATCTATGCGTGGATGAACATCCTGCAACACGACGGGCCGCTCAATCAGCTGTTGCTGGCGCTCCACATCGTACGCGAGCCGCCGGCGTGGCTTTCGACCAATACCGCGGTCTATATCGGCATCGTCTATTCCTATCTGCCGTTCATGATTCTGCCGCTCTATGCGGCGCTGGAGAAGCTCGACCAATCATTGCTTGAGGCCGCCGCGGATCTGGGTTGCCCGCGATGGCGGACGTTCTGGTCCATCACCTTGCCATTGTCGGCGCCGGGCGTGGTCGCAGGCTCGCTGCTCTGCTTCATCCCGATCGTCGGCGAATTCGTCATTCCCGATCTGCTCGGCGGCTCACAGACCGCGATGATCGGACAGGCGATCTGGAGCGAATTTTTCGCCAACAAGGACTGGCCGACCGCCGCAGCCGTCGCCGTCGTTCTGGTCTGCCTTTTGGTCACGCCGATCGTGGTTTTCCAGCATCAGGCCATGCGCGGCATGGAGCGCGATTAAGATGCGCAAGTTGTCCGCTTTCAACATTACAGCGCTGGTTCTCGGCATCGGGTTTCTGTACCTGCCGATCGCCATTCTGGTCGTCTATTCGTTCAATGCCTCGCGCCTGATGGCGGTCTGGGGCGGCTGGTCGATGCGCTGGTATGCCGTGCTGGCACAAGACGCAAGCCTTCTCCAAGCCGCGTCGATCAGCTTTCGGGTGGCCTTCATCTCGGCGTCCGTCGCGACGTTCTTGGGCACGCTTGCGGCGGTGGCGCTGGTCCGGTTCGGCCGCTTTCGCGGCCGGCTGCCCTTCGCCGCGATGATCTACGCGCCATTGGTCATGCCCGAGGTCATTACCGGCCTGTCCATGCTGCTTTTATTTGTGGCGGTTTCGGTCGATCGCGGGTTTTGGACCGTGGTCATTGCGCATACCACGATGGCGACGTGCTTCGTCGCCGTTATCGTTCAATCGCGGCTCGTCGATTTCGACATGACCCTTGAAGAAGCCGCGATGGATCTCGGCGCGTCTCCGGCGCACACTTTTGTGTTGGTCACCTTGCCGCTGATCTTCCCAGCAATCGCGGCGAGCTGGATGCTCGCTTTTGCGCTTTCGCTTGACGACCTGGTCATTGCAAGTTTCACCACCGGTCCAGGCGCAACGACGCTGCCGATCCGCATCTATTCCGAGGTTCGTCTTGGCGTCAGCCCGGAAATGAACGCGGTATGCAGTATTGTCGTCGCTGTGGTGGGACTAGCAGTGATCGCGGCTTCGATCCTCACCAAGCTCAGCGCGGCGCGCGGCGCACCGGGGCGCGTCCAGCCTTAAAGCGAAATGATTTGATTCGGTGTTTCGTTTTACTTTGTTATTTGAGCATGATCTTTTCCGAAAACCGGCGTCCATTTTTCGGGATCATGCTTTAATTGCCGCGCGTGATATGCGCCGCGCTCGCGGGCGCGTTTGGCTTATTGCGCGGAGTTAGGTGCGCCGGGCACTGCCGCCGGGGTCGCGGCGGGCGATGCCGCCGGCGTTTGCGGTGTGGCCATCAATTGATCGATGACCGAACGCACCGCAGCGCCGGCATTTAACGGCTTGCCGCCGCCGAGAAGCGGCGCGGCTGCCCCGGAGCGCCGGATTAGGCTCTGCGCATCCGGCAGCATGATCGGGTCGTCCCACGGGCCTTGCACAACAAACGGCAGTTCGAATTGGTCGGCACTGGCGGTGGAGATCAGCGTGGCCACGCCTTTGAGATCGAGATCGCGGGTCGGCACCGAGGCCTGACCGGCAACCGCAAGGCGAACCGACGGGCCGACTACGCGCATCTCGTCAATGGAGACCAGACCTTGGTTGACTTTGAGGTTTATGGCGAGCTGATCGAACGGCGTGCGGCCGCTGCGGAAGTCGCCGCTGCCCGAGAGCGGGCGGCGCTCGAGACGGCGCAACAATTGTTCGATATTGATGCCTGTTAGCGCGCCGGCGCTTGCATTGAGCACGGCGGTGCCATTGAGCCCATGGGTAACGGCCAGAACTGAGTCACCGGCGCCCTCGAGATTGATCGCCAAGGTGCCGCGGCCCTCGACCTTGTGCAGCCCGAACACCTGACCGAGACAATTATCCAGATCGACGTCGGCGAACTGCATATGCGCGGTCGCGGCAACGCCCCCGTCGGTGCTGGCGAGCCCGAGCGTTCCTTTGGCCACGCCGCCGAAGGCCTGCGATTCGCCGACGGTGATATTGAGTTTGCTCTCGCGCATCGTGGCGGCGACCGCGGTGCGGCCCAGTCGAGCGGTGGATATTTTGATGTTGGCGGCCGACAGCCGCAGATCGAGACTTAGGTCGTTGACGCCATCGAGCGTGATCGGCAGCTGATTCCAGTTGCGTTCGTTGCGCGCCAGCAGCCGAATTCCGGAAACATAGGGCGTCAGATCGAGCGTGTCGGCCGCTAGCGTGCCCTGCACCAGCCGGCGCGGATCGGCCGATATGGTGAGCGCGCCTTCCGCGCTATTGCCGTCGAGCTCGACATTGACGTTGGAGAGCGATGCCACGCGCCCGCCGATGTCGCTTTGCGCGCGCAGCGCAAATCGCCCAAAGCCGCCAAACGGCAGCCGGTCATTGCCGATCCATCGCAGCGCCTCGCGCAGCGATGACGCTTCGACGCCGAGCGTACCTTGCACTTTGAGCGTCGGTTCGTCGCTTGCCGAACCGTCGAAAGCGAGCGTGAGCGGCGCACTGGACAGCCGGATCTTAAGACCCGAACGGTCGCCACTCAGCGCCGCCAGAAAATCGGTGAGCGTAAGGCTGGCGTCGACCTTTTCCGTGTGCCAGGTGAAATGGCCGTTGGCGCCGAAGCTGCGCGAGATCGAAGGCCACGCCACTTGAAACTCGAGACCCTCCAGCCGTTCGGTCGCGTCACTGCGAGCGTCATAGAGAATGACGGTACCGTCCTGAATGCCGATTTCCGAGAATACGGCGGCGCGCTCGGACTGCGGGGCGAGCGCGCGGGCGAGCGACGAAATCAGGCCCGACCAATTGGACTCGCCTGCGGCCGAAAAGGCGACCTTGATGGTCGGACGCACCAGCGTCACGTCGGCGATTTCGATGCGGCCCGCCAAGAGCGGAAAGTATCGCAGCCGAGCGATCAATTCGTCCGCGGCGACGGCCGGTTCGCCGGTCGGTTGATTGGCGAGCACGACGTTGCGGAAGCGCACGCTTCCCGATGGAAACAGCGACAATGAGATATCGTCGCCAAGCACCGGATCGAGACCGGTCACACCGCGAATTTCCGACTTTACCGCATCGCGGACCGAAGCCGCCGGCAGCAGCAAAGATACGCCGATCACGCTGATAAGTACCGCCGCAATAATAGCGGCGGCGGCAATCGCAAGGCGTTTCAAGCCAAAAGCCGCGTTCACGGGACGCTGTTTCCGATTGCTGTGAGGCCCACCGACTATACCGGGCCGCAGATTACCCGCAAACCTGCCCATCATCTGTGTCGCTTTCGTGGCTTGCGGCCGCAGCGGCGGGACCGTGCCTAGCCCAACAAAAACGCGGTCGCGGCGCTGCGGCGAGCGAGCTTCACCGAGCTGCAGTGCGCCGGGGCTGGGGCTCGCGCTCTTTCTCGCGCCCTTGGGCAACCTCGGCAATCAGCTTGCTGATAATCGCCTCGCCAAAGGACTCGAAATTCCTTGCCACCATGACGAAGGCGCCCGGGCCGCCGATGACATTGGTGCGATAATAATGATCGAGCCCGCCGGGCGGATTGGTGTGCTCCGGATTCCACGGCAGCGGAGTTTCGCTCAAGATCGCGAGTCCATTGATCGTGATTCCCTTCGCCACGGCTTGATCGCGCAGTTCGGCCACGTCGCGTCCGGAATTGTTGGTGCCGTCACCGGAAATATCGATGGTCTGGCGGCGCGCACTAAATGGCGCGCGGGCGAGCTGGGCCATGGCGAATTCGATGCCGCCGCTGATCGAGGTACGATCGGCGAACGAGCGCGGGGACTCCAGCAGGCGATCGCCGAAATCTTTCGCCGACGCCGCATCGCCGATCGTCATCCAATCGACGACGATGCGCTGCGCGCCGATCCCGGACCACTCGATGAAGGTCAATCCGATCCGGCCATTGCGGCCAGCGCGAATGGTGTCGAGGACCCGCGCGTCGGCGACTGCGGCGGTATAGCCGTCGCGCTGCAACTGGAATTTCGCGGTATCAATGCTGCGCGACACATCGGCCGCCAGCACCAGCAACAGATCGACATCGGCCGCGCGCGCCGCCGGTGTAAACAAGACGACGCCGACTAGAAGCAAAGCCTGGCCGACTTGGCGAAGGACGACTTGGCGGAGGCGGCTCGCCGCGTTCATGCGTTGGGAGTATCGTCGGCAATCTCGGCAAAAACTCGGCCGCATCGCTCGACACCGCGCTGCGGGTTCAGTCGGCGACTGTACGATTCGGTGGAAACGCGATCTCGACCAAAGTTCCGGCCTCCGGCGCGCTTTTGATCCGAAACTGCGCGTGATTGGCTTCGGCGAGCGCTTTGGTCAACGGCAGCCCGAACTCGGTTCCGCCGGAGCCGGAGCTCGCCCAGGCATCGATATCCGCGAACGGCTCTAGCGCCGCCGCAATCTGTTTTTCGCTCATGCCGGCGCCGGTGTCGCGAACACGCAGGATCGCCTCGCGCATGTCGGAGAACACCGTCGACACGATGATCTGACCGCCAGGCCCGGTAAACTTGATCGAATTTGACAACAGGTTGAGCACGATCTGCCGCAGCGCCCGTTCGTCGGCTTTGACGGGCGGCAGCGCAGATGTCAGCGCGCTACGAATGATGATGCGCGCGCGGTTGGCTTGCGGCTGCATCATGCCGACGCATTGCTGGACAAGTTCATTCAGATTCACCTTGGCAAAAGTCAGATTGATGCGTCCGCTCTCGAGCTTCGACAGGTCGAACAAGTCGTCGACCATCGACGACAGATGCGCGGCGGCGCCGTGGAGGTCCTTGATGTATTCGCGGTAGCGCTCATTGTCGATCGGCCCGAAGCGTTCGCTCATGATCGCTTCGGCAAAGCCGGTGATGGCAGTGAGCGGATTGCGGATATCGTGACTTATTTTGGCGACGAATTCAGCCTTGGCCGCCGCGATGTGCCGCGCCTCGCGCTGGGCATCGGCGGGTTCTTCGTTGTCCGCGTTCGCCGCGGGTTCGCTCGGCGCGGCCTCGGATTGATTCTTGGTCAGAATGAGCGCCATCGCCGGCGCCGCGTTCCAGGGCACGGTGACCATCCGCCCTTCCACCGGCAGTCGTTCCCCGGACTGGGTGATGATCGCGAGCGGCTGCGCGCCGGCACCATCGGCAAATGCAGCGCTAGCGTTTGGTTCGGCGAACAGCCTGTTCAGTCCTCCGGCCGCCTCAATCGCCGCCACATCGCTGTAGCCGCTCAAATCGAGAAATTGCCGATTGGCGTAAACGAGCCCGTCATGGCGGTAGACCAGAATGCCGAGCGGAATGCGATCGAGGAAAGCCGGCTCGAGCAATTGCCCCGCTAACGGTTTGGCTGTCGCCTCATTGGCCGGTCTCGAGGCCTCGACCTGATCTTGGCGCTGCTCTTCGCTATGCTCTTCCCTCTGCTCCTGGCTCTGCTCTACGCTCTGCTTTTGGATTTCGGTGCGGCCTTCTTCGCTTGCCTCCGTGTCCGGTTGTTCGGCCGGGTTTTCGTCGGCGTTCTGCGCCGATTCTTGGTCCGATTCTTGGTTCGATTCTTGGTTCGTTTCTTGACTCGGCTCTTCACTCGGCTCTTCGCCGAACTCCGCGTCGTTCTCCTGATTGAGCGCTTGGCTCAAAACCTGCCGCAACTCGTCTTTGCTCAGGGCTTGGTCTTGGCCCGCGGCCAGTTCTTGCGCCACGGCTTCGACGGTTGCCGCGGCGTGCGCGCCACGCAGCCGCGAGGTCAATTCTTGCGCCAGTTCGCGAAACGCGCGCCGCTCGATCGGGGTCAGGCTCGGCGCCGGTTTCGGCTCAACCGCGGCGGCAGGGCGAAATTGCACCACATTCGCCGAAACGGGACCGCCGCCCGGCGGCGCTTGGTCCGGCGGCGCTTGATCCGGCGGCGCAGCGACGGTTGCGCGGTCGCGCGGCGCTTGCGGCCCAGCAACTGGTGCGGTCCCACCACGCGGTGGCCGCGCCAATCCGTTGATCTGGGCGAGGTCACGGCAGACGCCGAAGCCGCGATAGCCGCGGAAGCTCCGATCGCGATCGAATACCGGAAGACCGGAAAGTTCGATCGGCAGCCGCAGTTCCGAATGGCGATCGGAACCCGGCGGCGGGGAGATCGGCCATGAAACGGTAATCCCGCTCCAGGTCTCGCGGCTCGCTATCGCATCGGCGACCCGATTGTGCGGATCGAGCTCGAGTTCGCCGGCCACCTCGCGCCACGGGCGTCCGAGCAAGGCGGCACCCGGTCCGATTAACTGGACGAATTCATTCGAGGCGATGGTGAAGCGGCCGTCGGCGTCCATGTCCCAGACGAAACGCAGCGGGTGACGGCGTTCCGGTGATGATCGAATTTCAGTCGCTGCGCTCGCGGCTGCTACAGCCCTCGGTGCGGCAATGGCCGATGCCGGCGCGGATGATATCGGCACTGCTTGAATGCGCGGCGCCGTTTCAGGCTCGGTTGCGAGCGGCTGGCTTGTTGGCCGTGCCGGCGGCTGCACGGCGACAACCAAAACGCTGCTGGATCCTTGGCCCAGGCAGGCGAGCAGGATGTCGCAGGCATCGCCGTCCAGCGTTGCGGCAGCCTTGGCGGTGCCGGTTTGCAGCGCCGCTGCCGCAAGCGCCTGGAGGCCCAAGGCGGCCAGCGTGCCGGCGCCGTCAAGCCAATGCTGCGCTTTGGCATTGGCGTAAACGAACCGGCCATCGGGCAGAAAGGCCGCCATTGGCTCGGCGTCCTCATCGAGGAGCCGCTCCACGCGCTCGGCGAGCGTCAGCGCCGGGCCCGCCGGCTCGGCGGCGACGATGAGCACCGCCCCTCTGCCGTCGCCGGCCACAATTCGCGAACAGGTACAGGTCAGCGCGCGGCCGACGCTGCCGCCGAAACCGCGCAAGCGTTCCAGGCGCTCTTGCCCGCCGGACGGCAAGGTTGCCGCCAGGCGCAGGACTTGCGCGGCGGGAAGTTCGGTGACGGAAAAACGCCGGTTGGCGCAGGCGTTTGAGGTTTTCGCCCCAAAAACTGCGGCGCCGACCGCGTTGGCCCAGAGAATACGGGATCCGTCGGCGCTCCAGAGCCAAGCGGGCCACTCTGCCGTCGCCAGCGACGCAAGGCGCGGATGCCGTAACACCGCGCGCTCACTCCCCACCGTGGACATGCGGACGGAACTCGGTTGCTAAACGAATTCTTAATAATCCGAGGCGTTTGCCACGTCCATGCCGGCCCGCTGTGGCTTAATGCGAGAAGCCGGGATAACCTTAACCGCTCTGGGAAATGCCAGGGCAACCGCTATGGAATATGCCATGAGCGTCAGGGGCGCCCGGCGATTCCGACCGCTCGCAGTTTTCGGCGACATGGGAACCGGATAGAGGAGCGTGCGATGGCCAAGGATCCATTTGAGCAATTCGCAATTCCAAGCGAGATGCGTGCATTTGCCGAGCGAAGCGTGGCGCAAGCGCGTCAGGCCTTCGAAGGCTTCGTCGAGGCGGCCACCAAGGCCGTCGGCCAAATGCATGGCAGCGCCCAGGCGGCGCATAGCGGCGCCAGCGAGATCGCGCAGAAATCGATCTCCTATGCCGAGCAGAACATGGCTGCGACCTTCGACTTCGCCCAGAAGCTTATGAAGGCGAAAGACGGAGCGGAGGTGTTGGGCCTTCAGTCGGAATTTTTAAGCCGGCAAATGCAGTCGCTTTCAACGCAAGTACAGGATCTCGGCCAAAGTGCCGCCAAAATTGTGGTCGATGCTGCTAAGCCTAAGACGTAGTTTCGACACGCGCCGGCAGAGTTCCAAAATCCCAGCAAATCCATGTTGTTAAGGCATCTTTGTGCATTGCAATAATTTCTGTTGCAATGCACCAAAAGAGATGTTATCTAAGACTACGGAAGAGCTCGGGTTCAAATTGGTACCGCGTTCGGCCCGGGACCAGAAAATGTCAGGCAGCGCGCAACGGGCGGCGCGGCCGGAATCAAAAAACGTTCTCCGTGAGTGAGACAGCCCCAAGCGTAAAGAGCGAAAGATCAAGGATCGTGTCATGGCGGAAGCCGCAACCACAACCCCCCAAAGAATGAAATCAAGCAAACCCTCGGCCAGTGCATTCGAAATGCCGAAGTTCGAAATCCCGAAATTTGAGATTCCGAAGGTCGAGATGCCCGCCGCATTCCGTGAATTTGCCGAGCGCGGCGTGGCGCAGGCCAAGGATACCTACGAGAAGATGAAGGCGGCCGCGGAAGAGGCCACCGACGTTCTCGAGACCACCTATTCGACGGCGACCAAGGGCGCCTCCGATTACGGCCTCAAAGTCATCGAGGCGGCGCGCGTGAACACCAACGCCGCGTTCGATTTTGCCGGCGAGCTGATCACGGCGAAGACGCTGTCGGAAGTGATCGAGCTGTCGAGCGCTCATGCGCGCAAGCAGTTCGAGGCTCTCAGCGAGCAGGGCAAGGAACTCAGCGCGCTGGCGCAGAAGGTCGCGACTGAGACCGTCGAGCCGATCAAGAGCGGCATGGACAAGGCGTTCAGCAAGGTCGCTTAATTCGACTGTCGCGAACGACATCGCCAAAAGTTAAAGCGGCGAGGGGAAGCCCGGGCATGGCCCGGGCTTTTGCTTTATGGGTCCGAGCCAACTTGCCAAAGTTGGGCGTTACACCTAGGTTTCGCGCGCTTGCGCATGATCCCGAAAAGCGGATACCGGTTTTCGGAAAACATCATGCGCAAAACAAAAGCCGCAGGCCGTGCAGCTGTAGCTCAGTTGGTTCAGAGCGCCTGACTGTGGATCAGGAGGTCGGTGGTTCGAATCCACCCAGCTGTACCAGCGCTCCCTACAGAAAAGCGTCCGATCACACGCGAGATGTAATTGCGACGCGCCCCCGCCGCATTGACTCAGTCTCACGTCTCCCTAGAGTTGAATTTGTTTCCGTGCCGGGGAGAAAAATGATCGCATTTCGCGGGTTTCATCCTCTTCTCGCTGCAATTGTTTGTTTGTTGATCGCGGCCGCCGCCGTCCCACCC
>DASXJB010000080.1:0-2068 GCA_036497645.1 Xanthobacteraceae bacterium | reverse complement strand
CGCGTCGTCGTCTCGCCGATGGCGCAATACAAAGCCGTCGACGGCTGCCCCACCGATTGGCACCTCGTGCATTACGGCGAACGCGCCAAAGGCGGCGCGGCGCTGGTCTGCACCGAAATGACCTGCGTCAGTCCGGAAGGGCGGATTACGCCGGGTTGTACGGGCATGTATGCGCCCGAGCATGAGCTGGCGTGGAAGCGCATCGTCGATTTCGTGCACGCGGAAACGGATGCGAAAATCTGTTGTCAACTCGGCCATTCCGGCGCCAAAGGGTCGACCCAGCTCGGCTGGAGGAAATGGACGCGCCGCTGAAATCGGGAAACTGGCCGGTGATGGCGCCGTCAGAGGTTGCCTGGTCGGAGCGCAACCAGCGCGCCCGCGCCATGACCCGCGCTGACATGGATCGCGTGTGCGAAGAGTTCATCGTGGCCGCCGAAATGGCGGCACGCGCGGGCTTCGACATGCTCGAAATCCATTGCGCGCACGGTTACCTCTTGTCGTCTTTCATCACGCCGCTGACCAATTGGCGCACCGACGAATACGGCGGCTCGCTGGAAAATCGCATGCGCTATCCGCTGGAAATATTTCAGGCGGTGCGCGCGGTGTGGCCGGCGGCGAAGCCGATTTCCGTGCGCATTTCCGCCAACGACTGGGTCGGCGCCGAAGGCATCGAGCCGCAGGATGCGGTTGGGATCAGCCGCATGCTGCAGGAGGCGGGCGTCGACATCTGCGATGTCTCGGCGGGACAGACTTCGGTCAGGGCCCGGCCGGTCTATGGCCGCATGTTCCAGACCCCGTTTTCAGACCGCATCCGCAACGAGACCGGCATGGCTACCATGGCGGTGGGCAACATCTACGAGCCGGATCACGTCAACTCGATCCTGATGGCCGGCCGCGCCGACCTGGTCTGCCTGGCGCGGCCGCATCTCGCCAATCCGTACTGGACGCTGCATGCCGCTGCGAAGCTTGGCGATCGCGCCGAAGCCTGGCCGCCGCCCTATTATGCCGGGCGCGATCAGCTTTACCGGCTTGCCGGCAGCGGCGAGCCCACGCCGGGCGTGGTCTGATCATGGCAAGCGCTGTCACACTTGCCGGCAAACACGCGCTGGTCACCGGCGGCGGCACCGGGATCGGCGCCGCCATCGCATTGGCGCTGGCGGAGTGCGGCGCCGCGGTGACGATTTGCGGCCGCCGGCTGGCGGAGCTGCAGGTAAGCGCGAAACGCCACGACAATATTCATCCGCAAACGGCCGATGTTACAGACGCGGATTCGCTGCAGCGACTTTATCATGACGCGCAAGCGGCGCGGGGGGCCTTCGGCATCGTCATCGCCAATGCCGGCGTGGCAGAAAGCGCGCCCGCAGAGAAGGTAACCCGCGCATTATGGGACCACACCATCGCTGTGAATCTGACGGGTGCCTTTCTTTCGGTGCAGCCCGCGCTCGCGGCGATGCGCGAGCGCAAATGGGGACGCATCGTCTTTATTGCCTCGACCGCGGGGCTCAAGGGCTACGCTTATGTCGCGCCTTATGTCGCCGCCAAGCACGGCGTGATCGGTCTGGCCCGCACCTTGGCGATCGAGACCGCGAAAGCCGGTATCACCGTAAACGCCGTCTGTCCGGGCTACGCTGAAACCCCGATGCTGGAACGAGCCGTCGATCGCATCGTCGCGGCGACCAAGCGGGGCGACGCCGAGACGCGCAGCGCGCTTGCGACCAATAATCCGCAAGCGCGGTTCATCAAGCCGGAAGAAGTGGCTGCCGCCGTGGTCTGGCTCTGCGCCGGCGACAGCGCGGCAATCACGGGTCAGGCAATTTCGGTTTCCGGAGGCGAAACATGGTAACGCCGGCACTGCCCGCCGCGGCGGCGCACAAGGATAGTGGCGCAACGATCGAGCGGAAGGCGCGGCTGCGGCTGTGGATTCGGCTATTGCGGGCGAGTCGCTTCATCGAAGGGGTGACGCGCGAGCGGTTTAAGGCGCAATTTAATATGACCTTGCCGCGTTTCGACGTGATGGCGGCGCTCTATCGCAAGCCGGATGGCATGCTGATGAGCGAAATTGCGCGTT
>DASXJB010000079.1:0-4075 GCA_036497645.1 Xanthobacteraceae bacterium | reverse complement strand
AGCCCTTGCGGCAGTCGTAACGCCGTTCTGCGTCGATGTAGCCGTCGCGACCGAGACTTTTTGGGCAGCCCTTCATGGGCTCGCTGAACTCGAACGTTCAGGCCGAATCAGGCCCAGCGCGCGCGGCGAACGCATCGCACTCGTTGTTCGCGCGATCGTAGTTTCCGGAAATAGCTCGCCTGCTCGCGGCTTACGTCATTCAGTAGAATGACTGCCTTGGCGCATCGTCCGACACACCCTTGAGGTCTGATATGGGTCGTTTGCCGACAGGCGGCTTCCATGTCGCGCCAAATTCTGATTCAGGATCAGCATGAGCCGATATGACCTGACCGACTTCGAATGGCGCGTGACCGGCGCACTCGCCTATTGGACGGCGGATGCGATTAAGCGCTACCTGAAGAATCCGGCCCGCTGGTGTCGGTATAGAAGTGTAATCAACGAAGACCCAAGGGCGGCTTCAGGTCGCCGCACGATTGGCGAAGCCTAAGTTAACCGACAAAGAGCAGTCCGAGCGGTTTATAGAAACCGCCCGGCAGCTTAAAGCCGACAAAAGTCGAGGCGGCCTTTGATCGTGCGCTTAAGAGGCTTCTGCCTGAGAAGAGTTCGGATGAACCAACAGCATCCGTTTCAACTCGGCATAGAGGAAATCACCCTTAACCTGGTTGGTGAGATGGCCCTTGATGAAAAAGGTACAGGCATCGGCCAATTGCAGATGTCGAGATTCCGATTTTTTCGCAAAATGAACGGTATCCCGAATGTGACGGAATGGCAGTAGTTTCTTCTTATCCAGCCTCCAAGCCTTCAATTGGGCGGGGCTTCTGTAAAGAGCGATAGCTTCCTTGACAGCCTGCCGAACGATATCGCGCGATCTTCGGCAATGACTAGGGCAATCTCGTTTGTGGTGCACTCGCGCATGAAATTTTCAACAACGAGCGAGCAATCCGTGAAGGCCATGATGTGCCGTGCGACCTCAACCTCTTCGGGATCGAAGGCGATAGCCATTTTAGGATCAGGGAATTTTGATTTCTCGATATAGCCCCATGCAACAGGAACATCGAAATGTCCCGGTATCCGAGATAGGCCCCGAAGGATATCAAGCCGCTTTTCGAAGGGCCATTTATCACGATCTGAGAAATATTTTTTCCCGCTCCAAATGTCGGTCGCGTGAAAAATAAAACCCTCACGATCCTCTTCGGGGATGTGCTTTTGTACGAGGATATCGAGATGGTTTTCAATAGCGACTAATTGACGGTCGCCGTCAACGATAGCGCCGGTGACGACGAGATACGGCTCGTGGGCGGCCGTACCGCCTTCATCCTGATAGACCAGTTTCATCAACCTTTTCCCCCCAGCGGAACGCTCGACAAGCTGTGGCCGCACGTTTGATAACGGTCACGCCGCCCGCCCCGCCATATGAGAATTTGGACGGATACGGCAAGTATAACTTGACGAAAGAATCACCCGATCAACCCCTGCATCGGCTTGACCTGCGCAGAGTCGGGAAACACCCGCTCGGCCAGCACGCGCTCGCTAACGCCGAGATGATCGCGCAGCACGCCCTTGAGCGCGGCGCGAAGATCGCAAGTCGGCGCGAGGTCGCGGCCCTCGTAGAGATTGGCCGCTTTCAATCCCGGCCAGTCGGCGATCACCCGTCCGCCCTTCACCGCACCGCCCGCAAGCAGCGCGACGGTGCCGGTGCCGTGATCGGTGCCCTCGGTGCCATTGATCCGCGCCGTGCGGCCGAACTCGGTCGCAACCACGACCACCGTGTCGCGCCACCTCTCGCCAAGCCCGCTTTCAAGTTCGCCCAGCGCGCCGTCGAGCCCTGAGAGCAATTGCGCGAGACGACCGACCGGGCCGCCTTCATTGGCGTGGGTATCCCAGCCGTCGAAGGCAAGCGCGGCAATGCGCGGGCCGTCGTCGGCCACCATCAGCTTGGCGGCACCGCGCGAAACCTGTCGCATCGCGCCCGCATTGTTGGTGCCCGGCTTCGGCTTCATGTCGTCGCCGAGCGCGATCTTTTCGAGCTTGAGGCCTTGCGACAGCGCGGTTGCCAGTGTCGGATCGCGATGCTGATAGAGATCGATCAGGCGCGCCGCGGTGTCGTCGTCGGCTTGCGGCAATGCGGCGGGCACCCAGCCGACCGTTGGCGCTGCGCCACGCAGCACCAGCGGCGTGGTCGCGCCGACCGCCAGTCCTCCGCTCACGCGTCCGCCCTTCGGCAAAACTTCGAGCGCGCGATTGAGCCAGCCCGACTGCACCCGGCCCGGGCCGGCAAAGCCGCTTTCGAGCACGTCCTGCCCGTCGAAATGCGAGCGGTCGCGATAGGGCGTCGCCACCGCGTGAATCACTGCGGCATGTTTCTCGCGATACATCCGGGCGAATTCGCCCATCGAGGGATGCAGCGCGAAGAACGGGTCGAGCATGATGGCCGCATGCGGGCCATCGGACGCAAGCGCGATCGAACCATGCAGGGGCGCGTAGTCGGGATCGCCGATCGGCGCGACGGTGGCAAGACCATCGAGCGCGCCGCGCAGGATGAGGACGATCAGGCGCGGGTCGCGGCCGTCGGCGGCGCGAGAAAATTTGGGCAAAAAGGCCCAGGCGGCGAACGATGCGCCGCCGACGAGCAGCGCGCGCCGCGACGATGCAGAAAGGGTGCGGTTTTCGCAGCAGTCCATCATCATCTCCTCTTGCGTCATCTCCTCTGGAATTCCGGCGACATCAACAACAGCGCCAACGCCTGCTGACGTGTCTCGGCGCGCTCGATGGTGCGCCGTGTCTCCACCGAGGCCGCGTCCGCCGCGACAAGCTCCAACAGCTCGCGCGGATCGACGTTGTCGCCGAGGCGCGAGGCGATTTGCGCGGCAATGTCGAGCCGCAGCTTCATGCCCTCCGGCGCGGCCCAGGCCGCGTTGGTGTCGGCAAATCCGTTCGGCCCCGCCGGCGTCCACAACGGCTGACCGAGCAGGTTGAGGCCGCCGAGATAGCGGCTCGGCTCATCCGGGATTTGCGCCAGCAGGCGGCCGGCGGCTACGAGATATTCGTAAGGGCTGCGAATCTTGGTGGGCGGCGCACGCCAGGCCTCGTCGGAATCCACAAGCGTCGTCGCGAGCAGCTTGAGGTCGCCGTCGGATTTGCGGAACGCTTCCTGCAGCCGTGCCACAAGCGCCTGCGGCGGGTCGTCGGCCACAAAGTGACGCGCGAATTTGGTGGCGATGAATTTCGCGGTCGAAGGACGGCGCGCGATGTCGGCAAGCGCCGCTTCGCCCTGCGCCAGTCCGCTGTCGGCGTAAGTCTTGCCGAGCAGGCGCTGCTCGCCCGGCTGATGCGCATTCTCGTTGAACACGAACGTGCCCGGCGATCCCAATTGGCCTTGCCGTCCGGCAAAGGTCCATCCCGTAATGATGCGCGCCAGCGACGTCACGTCGTCCTTGGTATAGCCGCCGCCGACACCCAGCGTGTGCAACTCCATGATCTCGCGCGCGAGATTCTCGTTCAGCCCCCGCTTGCGGTTTTGGCCGGCGCGCGAGTCCGGACCCAGCGATTGCTGGTTGTCGAGAAAGAACAGCATCGCCGGATGCTGCTCGACCGCCTTCAACATGTCGGCAAAGCGTCCGAGCACATGCGGCCGGATTGCCTCGCGCTCGAACGATCCGGCCCAGATTCGCGCCAGTTCGCCCTTGTTGGCGGAGATGCAGAAATGATTGGACCAGAACGTCACCAGCCGTTCGGTAAATCCGCAATCGGCCATCATCGCCCGCTGCAGCCGCGCCAGCGCCTCGGCGCGGTAGGTCTTCTGGATGACGTTGAGCGGCTGCGCCGGCGGCTTTGCCGCGTTGGGCTGCATCGGCTCCGACGATTTTTCGCCTGATTGCATCGAGACGTTGGCGCCGCTTTTGTCCTGCGTCTCCATCGCGGACATTTTTTGCCGCTTCGCATCCGCCGCCTGCGGGGCGGTGTCGGGCGCGGCAGAAGCCGTCTTTGCGGCCGCCTCGCGCTTGGCCTTTTGCTCGTCCTGAAAGGCGAACACCGCTTGGGCCAGTGCCGGCGTCGTCTGCAATCCCGGCAGTTC
>DASXJB010000078.1:0-14105 GCA_036497645.1 Xanthobacteraceae bacterium | reverse complement strand
CTTGCCGCGACGTTTCTGCTCCGCGACAACTGCCGAAACCAATCGGTCGAACTGCTGATCATCAAGATGCTTGATCGCATTCGACAGGTCAGCGGCCGCAGCGAAGAATGCGTGGCAGGTTCAGGCAAGTTTAAAGATGCTCTTGCCGAGGGCGCAGAAGGTTCGCGCGCCGACGCAGGCGAGAATAGATCGGGTGCCGATGATCGACTGCGCACGGTGCCCATGCGTCGATCATGCTGCTATCTGCATTGCGCAGCAACGGAATCTAGTGACGGGGTGTGTTCAAAATCGAACGAAATCATTGAGTAAGCGTGACTCCTCGTGTGTATCATTGTGTATCATAAGCTCGGCGCCGCAAGCGTCCAATGAAAAAGCCGCTAAATCATTGATTTAGCGGCATAATTTGGTTGCGGGGGTAGGATTTGAACCTACGACCTTCAGGTTATGAGCCTGACGAGCTACCGGGCTGCTCCACCCCGCGGCAAATGCCTGATTTTCCTGGCGGTGATGTAGCAAGCGCCCCCCAAGAAGGGAAGTGCGCAACGCACATATTTAGCCTTATTATAGGAGCAAGCCTGAACTTTCATCCTGCCATGCACGGCCCCGCAGAACCAGTATCCGACCAGACACCCGCATTGCAGCCCGATGCCGCAATCGGCCCCGCTTTGCGCGTCATCGCCGGCAGCATCCTGGCGAAAGCGCGCCAAGTGCTAACCGATCCGGAACGCACGAACCAGGCGGCGGTGCATGATTTCCGCCGCGCCATGAAGCAGTGGCGCGCGCTGATGCGGCTTTTGGAACCGTTCATCCCGGATGCCAACCGCTGGCGGCGCGAGGCGCGCGACCATGCCCGCTCGCTCGCCCATGCTCGCGATGGCGCCGCCGCGCTCAACGCCTTCGACGGCCTGGGCGAAAAGGGCATTTTGCTACTGTCCACGCGGTCCAATGAGACGGTGCGTGGCCGCATCGAGGCGTTGCGCGGCAACGAGGAACAGGCCGTGCTCACGCCGGCGCTGCGCGAGAGCATTCTCGCATGGCTCGATGCGGCATCGGCCGCGATCGAAACATGGCCGCTCGATCCGTTCGACTTTTCCGCCATCGCGGCGCAGCTCGCCGATAGCTATCGCAGCGCGCGACGGCGCATTCCTTCCGACTGGGCGGCGGCCGATGCGGTGGATCTGCACGCGCTGCGCCAGCGCGTCGTCGAGCTGCGCTACCAGATGGAATTGGTCGAGCCGCTCTGGCCGCGCTTCGGCCGGATGTGGACCGATGAGGCGGAGCGCCTGCGCGAACGGCTCGGCCGCTGCCAGGATCTCGAAGTGCTCCGGGGGCTCACGGCGCCGCATCAGCTGCTGGCGCATTGGCGCTCGCGGCTCACGCCGGCCTGCGCTGAGCGCTCCGCTGCCTTGGCGCAGCGCGCCTCGCGTATCGCGCATCGGCTGTTCGCCGAGAAGCCCAAGGCGTTCCGGCGTCGCCTTGAAGCGCTGTGGGAGCGGGGGCGGTAGCGCGAATTAACGTCGTCATTGCGGGGAGCGCAGCGACGAAGCAATCCAGTACGGCGTGTTAAGCTGGATTGCTTCGCGGAGCTTGTCATCGGGCCGGCCACTCCGGGCCGGACCCGTCGGCTCGCAATGACGCAGTCATTGTCCAACCGGTGCGGCGCGCGTGCTCACGCCGAGATAAATCTCCTGAACCTGCGCGTCGCCCTGCAATCGTGCGGCCGGGCCTTCCAGCGCGACGCGGCCGGTCTGCAGCACATAGCCGTAATCGGCAATGCCGAGCGCCAGCGGAATCGATTGTTCGGCCAGAAGCAGCGTAAGCCCGTCTTGGTGCAGCGCCTTGAGCGTGTCGTACAGCGACTCGACAACAGTCGGCGCCAGGCCCAGGCTCGGCTCGTCGAGCATCAGCAATTGCGGCTCGCTCATCAGCGCGCGGCCGAGCGCCAGCATTTGCCGCTCGCCGCCAGATAGCGTGCCGGCCGACTGGCGGCGGCGCTCGGCGAGCCGCGGAAACAACGTGTAGACGCGTTCGAACAGTGAATCTATGCGGGCGCGGTCGTGCAGCGCGGTGGCGCCGAGCCGCAAATTCTGTTCCACGCTCTGGCCGACAAACAGCCGCCAGCCTTCCGGCGAGAGCGCCAATCCTTTGCTCACGATCGCGTAGGCGGCCTGGCCCGAGATCTCTGCGCCTTGCCAGACAATCCGCCCGCGCGAAGCGCGAACCAGTCCGGCAATGGCGTTGAGCGTCGTCGTCTTGCCGGCGCCGTTGGATCCGAGCAAGGCAACGATGCGGCCGCGTTCGACGCGCAGCGAAACATCGGCGACGCCGATAAGATCGCCATAACGCACTTCGAGGTGTTCGACGGTGAGCTCGGCCATTTGTGCTGCTTGTGCCTCGACCTAGCCTCCACCGCTTGCGGGGGAGGGATTGGGAGGGGGCGGCGGCCGATGCCGGCGTCCCAGATAGGCTTCGATCACTGCCGGTTCGCGCACCACCGAGCCGGGCGTGCCGCTGGCAATGACGTGACCCTGATTGAAAACCAGGACATGCCGGGTCAGCGTCATGATCACTTCCATGATGTGCTCGACGATGACAATGGTGACGCCGCTTTGGTGAACACGGCGCACCAGCGCGATGGCGTCCTGCAATTCGGTCGGGGTCAGTCCGGCAAGCGATTCGTCGAGCAGCAACAGCCGCGGCTCGGTGGCGAGCGCGCGCGCGATTTCCAGGCGCTTGCGGCCGGGCGTGCCGAGTGAGCGCGCCGGCTGGTCGGCGCGCAAGCCGGTGAGTTCAAGGACGGCGCGCGCCTTGTCGCGCGCATCGTTGCGATGCGGATGGCGCAGGAAGGCGCCGACCATCACATTGTGGATGACGCTCATATCGGCAAATGTGGTCGGCACCTGAAAGGTGCGGCCGATACCGGCGCGCGCATGCGCTTCAGGCGACGCGCGCGTGAGATCCTTGCCGTCGAAGACGATTCGTCCGCCGCTCGGCATGGTCTCGCCGGCAAGGCAATTGAAAAAGGTCGACTTGCCGGCGCCGTTCGGGCCGATCAGCCCGACGATGTCACCCTCGTTGACGGCGAGATCGGCGCCGGCGACGGCGCGGAATTCGCCGAAATTTTTCGACACATTAGTCGCGTCCAAAAGTTTGCCGCTGTCAGGCATGAAGCCGTTTCCGTAAAGTGTCGCGTAACCGCGGAGCGAGCCGCTGCCATAAATCGAACAAGCCGCCCGGCTCGAACCGCGCAATCAGCACGATAATTCCGCCGTAGAGAATGTAGGTCAGTCCCGAGCCGCCGCCGCCGAACCAGGTATTGGTCGCGCTCTGCAGCGGGATCAGGATCAGCGCGCCGAGCAGCGGCCCGAACAGCGTTCCGGCGCCGCCGAGCGCCGCGATGATGACCATCTGCACCGAGATGAGGATGCCGAAAGCGCTGTCGGGATCGATGAAGCCGGTTTTGATCACATAGAGCGAGCCGGCGACCGAGGTGAAGGCGGCCGAGAGCGCCAGCGCCTGCATTTTGGTTCGCCGCACCGGGACGCCAAGACTGCGCGCGGCGCGCTCGCTGGCTTTAATGGCGCGCAGATAAAAGCCGAAGCGGCGGCGCTCGATGAAGCTCGTGACCGCGAGCAAAAATGCCAGCACCACCAGAAACAGATAATAGTAAGGCAGTTCGCTGCGGAAGGTGAGATCCCACCAGCCGCGCGCAATCGCCGGACCCTGCAATCCAATCGCGGCGCCGACAAAATCCCAGGTGCCGGTGAAGATGCGGATCAGTTCGGCCACCGCGATAGTGGCCATGCTGAAATAATGTCCGGTCAGCCGGAAGGTCGGCATGCCGATCAAAATGGAAAGCCCGATCGACAGTGCGATCGCCGCCGGAATGCCCGCCATCGGCGGCCAGCCCCACAGCGTGTAGAAAAGCAGCGGTATGTAGGCGCCGAGCCCGAAGAACATGCTGTGACCGACCGAGACCTGGCCGGCATAGCCGCCGACAATGTTCCACGCCGAAGCTGAAACCGCGGCCAGCAGGAACGTCACGCCGACGTCGCGATAGAATGCGCCGGACAGCACCAGCGGATATGCGAGCAGCGCCGCCGCGAGCAGAACAATGGCCAGGCGCGGGGACAAAATTTTGTTCACGCCTTCCCCATCAATCCTTGCGGCCGGAACCACAGCAGTGCGACGAACAGCCCATAGACGACGATGTCCTTATAGATCGCGCCAAGCCAAAACGCAGAAACCGCCTGGATCAATCCGATGATGAGGCCGGCATAGAGCGAGCCCAGCACGCTGCCGAAACCGCCGAGCGCGACCACGACGAAAGCGATAAGGCCGAAAGTCTCGCCGACCGACGGCGACCAGGGATAAGCGGTCGCCATCAGCGCGCCGGCGATCCCGGCGGCACCGGCGGACAGTCCCCAGGCCAGCATCTGCATGCGATCCGGCCGAATGCCCATCAACATCGCAGCGGCGCGATCTTCGGCCACGGCAAGAAGCCTGCTGCCGATTATCGTGCGGGTGAGCAAAACATGCAGCGCGAGCGTCAGGATAATGGCAAGCACGCCGCCGACGAGCTGCGCTACGGGCAGGTATATGCCAGCGAGATTGACGGTGCCAGCGAGCCAAGTCTGCGGCAGCGAGACGAAATTGGCGGAGAAAATGTAGAAGGCGGTGTAACGAAGCAACAAAGCCAGACCGAAGGTCGAGAGAATTTGCGCCAGCATTGGCCCGCGAATCACGTGGCGAATGAGCGACAGATAAATTGCGACGCCGAGCACCATGAGCGCGAAGGCCGCCGCCAGCGTAAAGATCGCGGGGCCGCCGCCGATCCAGACGACGACGAGAAACGCGACATACATGCCGAGCATTACGAATTCACCGTGGGCAAAATTGATGAAATTCATCATGCCCCAGATCAGCGTCAGCCCTGAGGAAAACAGCGCATAGATGGCGCCGAGCAAAAGCCCGCCGACGATGACTTGTAGGAAAACCATTCGCCCCCCGCGCGCTCGATTTCCGCCTCCCCCTGAAAGGGCGAGGTCGGCGGCTGTCCAGCCGCCGGGTGGGGTCAATGTCGCGACCGTTCGCGATTCAACTTGACCCCTCCCCGGCGCGCTTCGCGCCATAGCCGATCTTTCGGATCGGCGTCACCTTAACCTACGGCGGCCGAGGGCCGCCTATGCCCTCCCCTTTCAGGGGAGGGAAAGTCAAACGCCACGATGCTCAATGTCCCAAGCCGCCCATCGGCCATTGCAATTTGCTGGTCGCTGCGCTTTCCGGCCAGACCAGCTCGTAGCGGTTGCCGTGCAACTGAATGAGATAGGTCGACGCCAAGATGTTCTGTCCAGTCCCGTCGAATTTGATTCCCTGATAGCCCATCATGAGCTGATCCGGCTTGAGATCGGTCTTGGTGAGTGCGTCGCGAATCCTGTCCGGATCGGTCGAGCCGGCGCGGTCGATCGCCTCCGCCAGCGCCAGGAATCCCTGCATGTTGCGCCCGGACGTATCGTCGAGATCGCGGCCGGTCTTGGCCTTGTACATGTCGTTGATCTTGGCGGTGGCGGAGCCGGGCTTGCCGACATCCCAGGCGCTGCGGTTCATGAGCCCCTGGCCGATATCGCTGATCGCCGGAACGAATGACGGATCGGAAAATCCGCTGTCGTCGCCGAGCACCATCGTCGGCCGGTAGTCCAGGTTCTTCATCGTTTTGATGTAAAGGATCGAATCCGCCGTGTAACTGATGAAGATGATAACGTCCGGCTTCTTGTCTTTGAGCTGCAGGACCTGGGCGCTGACGTCCGTTGAACTGGCGCTGTAGGGAATGCGGATTGCCACTGGCACATTCTCCTTCTTGGCCTCTGCCTCGATCGCGTCACCGACCGAAGTGCCGTAGTCGGTGTTTTCGTTGACGATGGCGATCGAATTGATGGTCCTGCCCTCCTTCTTCATGTCGGCGAAGAAACGCATATAGGTGCGGGCGTAATCGGTCGCGATCGGCGTGGCGCGGAATACATATTTGAAACCGCGCGTGGTGATGTTGAGCGCGGCCGAGTCACCGACCATGAACGGAATGCCGTAACGCTCGCCTACGGGCGTTGCCGTGAAGGTACACGAGGATTGATAGGCGCCCATCAGCGCATTGACCTTGTCCTCGGTGATCAGCCGCGTCGCCAATTGCTGGGCGAGCGAAGGATTGCCCTGGTGATCGACGAAAACGACGTCGAGCTTCGCGCCGCCGAGATGCGGCAGGCCCGGACCCGCGGCGAGCGGCAGATTGCCGAGTTCAGGACGCGCATTGTTGACGATGTCGGCTGCGACTTCGATCGCCGCCTTGGAGGCTTGTCCGGCCGCCGCGGCGTTGCCGGTGAGCGGCAACAGAACGCCGATCTTGACGCTGTCGGCGGCCAGAGCCCCGCTCGCGCCGAACGCGCTCGCCGCGATCGATAGCGCGGCTAAGAACAAGGGCCATTTTTTCATTGTCTTCCTCCCTAAAATCGGCCGTCGGACAAGGGCGGCACGGTATTAAAAGCGCGTTGTCGGCAGGGCGCCCGTTTCCTAAGCTCTTGTTTCCTTGGCTCTTACGACAACGGTAGGTAGGCCGGCGCGGCCAGTCAATCGCGGGCGCCAGTGGGAAAAACGGAGATCGATTTGGCCGAATACTATGACGTTACGATCGCTGCCGTGCGGCCGGGCACGCACCCGCAAGCGCTCGCGCTGCTCGAGAAGACGCTTGCCGGTGACTCTGATCTGTTAGCGTGCTGGTATTCCGACATCGGGGCGCTTAATCGCATTCTGATCATCCGCAAATCGGCCGATGCCGATGCCGCGGTTGAAAATCGCTTCGCCGCGCTGTGCGCGAAGAGCCCGTTCGGCATCGGCGAGTTCATCACCGAGCTGTCGCTCGACACCTATGCGCCGTTCGATTTCATGCCATCACTTCAGCCAGGGACGTTCGGGCCTTGCTACGAAGTGCGCAGCTATGTGCTCAAGCCCGATGGGCTGGCGCCGACCATTGAACTGTGGCGCAAAGCCGTTCCGGCACGCGCGCGTGTTTCACCCTTGCTGGCAGCGATGGTCGCGGTGACCGGCGCGGCGATTCGCTTCATGCATGTCTGGCCTTATAAAACATATGACGAGCGCGCGCGGCTGCGCGAGAAGGCCGTCGCCGACGGCGTGTGGCCGCCGCCAGGCGGTCCGGGGCATTTGATCTCGCAGCAGGCCGACATTTATTTACCGGCGGCGTTCTCGCCGCTGCGGTGATCTCATTTCAAGACCGCCACCACAACGACCTTATGCGGCGTTGAGCAAGGACAATCCCGGTCACACTAAAAACGAAGCCGCAGCCGCAGAAGAAAACGATCAATACTGTTCGCAACGCAGAATGGGCGGCTAGAAACGGAAAGTTCAGCGTATGCAATCCGGCGAAAAGCCAACGATAGGCTCGCCGTGATCTATCGAGTTGCTCAATAATTACGCCGTTAGACCCATCGACGTGAAACCAGTTGGCCGCGCAGATCGCGCGAAATACGGGCGCATGCGGCATCGTCGAGATCGCGGCATACTCATCAGCGCCGTCAATCGCAAAAGAAGGATCACACGGCTCACGGAGATTGCGCAGCGCAAGATCGATCTCGTCCGGTCGGAGAAACGCGCGTCTGACCGTCGTCGCGCTTGCATCGACGGGCGAGACGAGGATTTGATCGTCGGGACCGAAAAGCTCGCGCCGGTAGATGCGACCGTTGAACGCAAACCACTCGACTTCATGGGCTGTCGCTGACACTCCTCGCAATTCATCGGGCGGCAAAGACTGCCAATCAGGTCGGCCCGTGATCGCTTGAACTTGTGTTCGGGTCAATTTGCCACTTGAGAACAGCTGGCCCTGATCCAATGAAAACCAGCCACTGATGATCCAGGTGAATACGAAAGGCAGGCAGATCAACCCAAACCAGTGGTGCCATGCCTGCAATCCACCATAGGGCGATGCCAGGCGCAGACCTTTGAGTCTGATCCGCGATATTCCGATCGCCGCGCCAAAACCAACGGCAACCGAGGCTAAGAACGCCAGCCACCTGAGTACTTCAGTCCACATGTTTGCGCAACGGTACCGCATAAATCCAGTGCGCGACGCTGCCGATATAATTCCACCAACGCTGGCCGCGGGTTGAAGTCAGTACGATCTCGCCAGTGGCGCCTGATACATAGCGGTCCGTGCCAGCCGGATCGTTGAGCGGGACCCGATAGAGAGGGCGATGCGGATCATATTGCTGGCTTACCGTCCATTGATCGGCCCATATCTGCATTGCAACGGGCGTGCTCATGTTCTCCAGATGGCTGTGGCGCTGGCGAGGAGCGGCAAGGACAACAGCCGTTTCGGCGGACCGAACGGCGGCATCGCCAAGATCAATCGCACGAAGCGCTTTGGTCTTGTCGGAACTTGAGACGATGTAAACCGGCATATCCGCTCGCTGGATCAAGCGGACTCGGACCAACTCTCCAATCTCACTGGCGGCAACCGCTTGCGCCGGAGAATAATTGACCCGCGCGAGATCGATCGGCAGCAAAGCCGCGATGCGGTCGCTTTCGCTGAGCGCCGGAAACGGCACAAAATGCATCACGATGCCGGATGCAAACCACATCGCAAATAGCAAACAGAAAGCGACGCCGAAATAGCGATGAAGCAGAATGAGCGGACGCAGCGAAGAGCGCTTCACCATCTCGCTGAAGCGCCGATTTCATAAGTCCGCGGTGCGCCGAGGAGGATTTGGTCCGGGTATGTGGTATCGGACCACGCAGCATAAACTGCATTCGTCAAATTGCGCACGCGCATTGAAATTCGCAGGTTTTCAAGTTCTGGCATCGCAACGTCGTGGCCGGGAATGTCGAGGAACGCATGGGCGTCTGCAGTCGTATAGGCATTCAGGGTTGTGAGATTATCCTGCTCCAAAAAACGGTTTCCGACATAGCGCATTGAGCCGCCAATCTCGAGCGGCCATCGCCAATGACCAAAGCGATAGGAAACGCCCGCGTTCACAATGAGGGGGGCTACATTCGGCGGAACGTTGCCAGTGAACGGACCGAAATTGCCAAAACGCGCATGAATGACAGCGGCGTTGCCCCAGAGTTTGAGGCTCTCAACCGGACGAACCGCCGCGGCGAATTCGATGCCTTTGCTCGTGACTTCGCCGGCGACGACGGTTTCCGTGGTGCTTATAGGGATGAACACATTGCGCTGGACGATGTCGTAAAGAGCGACGGTCCATTCCGCTTTGTTATCCCAGAACAGCTGTTTGGCGCCGGTCTCGTAGATGCGCGAGCTCGTCAGCTGCAGCGAAGTGCCTGGCGTGATCGAAAACACAGCAGCCACCGCGGGATTATAGGCGGTGGCGTACATGCTATAGAGCGTCAAACCTGGAATCGGGTCATAGGTGTAGGCCGCGCGATATGACACCGGCTCCCAACTAACCGAAAACGGCAGGCCAGATGGAACCGTCCCGTCGGCGTTAACGCCGTCTCGTGACAACGTCAGCCGCTCGACGCGCACGCCACCGATCAACGCGAACGCCGGCGTCAATTTGAGACGGTCCTCGAAAGATCCGGCAATATCGTCGAGCTTGCTGTTGCGCGTGCTTAGTTGGAGCGGACCGTAGAGTCCGGGCTGCGGGTTTACGACGCTAACCGTATCGTCGGGAAACGGTTCACTAATGTCCTCCTTGAACGTAATCCTGTTGCTGCTCGTCTGCAGTTGGGCGGCAAAGCGATTTTCCATGCCGAAGATCAGCGAATCCCAGGTCAAGTCCGCGTTGTTGCCGAATATGTTCTGATTATGAAACACCGCGAAACGATCGCGATCGATCGTCATTGTCGTTAAATTGAAAGCATAGGTCTCGCTGTCGAGCCAGTTACGTTTGGCTTGATAGGAATAGACCTGGTCCTTGATCGTGACATTGTTCAGTGGTCGCCACTCGAATCCGCCGCGCAACCAAAGCTCCTGTGCGCCCGTCGCGTTGTCGGCCACGTTGTAATTTGTCGTCAGCGTGCGCGAGTCGATCGTCAACGGTCCGATCACCGAGCCGTCAAAGGTGTTAACGGCGGTGCCCGACACGACTCCGTTCAGGGCATGCGATCCGGCAAACGATGTAGGCACAACCGGCGTGCCCCAATAGGCATGACCGGAATCCTTCTTGTACTCGATGGCGGCAAACGTTTTGAACGAATCTGTCACCCGGTAGTCAAATTGTGTGGCGAGGCCCGTCACATCGCGAAAATCTCCATCGATGAAACTATTGTACTTGGCCCCGCTGACATCAAAGCGATAGTCGAGACCGCGGACGGGCGTGCTGCCACCTGAGCCGAAATGAGAGTGGAAGGATCCGAATGAATCCAAATAGACGTCCGCCTCATTTCGGATTGGTCCGGTCGTGGGCTGCCTGGAGACGTAATTGACCGAACCACCGATGGCGTTCAGCCCTGACATCAGAGATGACGGACCCTTTAAAAACTCGACCTGGCCGAGATTGGCCGTATCCATCCAGCGCGACGTGATATCCGCAGGCCCAGTCCATATTCCGTTGTAAAGAACATTCACTTGCGGGCCGGCAAAGCCGCGCATCGAGAAGTTTGCGGGAGCGCCGGCGGAATCGCCGGCCAGCACGCCGACAGCGCCTTGCGCGGTCTCGGTTGTTGTTCGATAGCCTTGGTCCTGAATGGTTCTCTGGTCGACAACCTCGACGGAAGCGGGAGTTTGAATGACGGGCAGACCCAGCCGCGTAGCGCTCTGGGTCACAATGTTGAGTGGTGTCATGGGTATTCCCGCCAGAGGCGATGACGACATGTGCTCGTTGTTTGGCGGCGAGGGGGCAGTTGCCTGCGGCTTCGGCTTACTGACCTGTCCGCGCCGTTTCGCCCGAGCGGTAACTCGGATTGATGGGAGTGCGTTTGGATTTGTCGCGATTCGCTCTTGGGCAGGCAGCGTTTGTGCCGAAGCGGATTGGGCGCCCACGAAGACTGCGAGCGCGAACACCAATCTGACGATTATGAAAAGGCAACGCGCAAGCAAGCCGTCAGCGCTACGGCCGCGATCATCGACGGGTAACACGCCACGCCCCTAACGGCGAAAACGATTCCCGTCACCGCGATCTTTGGCCCTTTCAAGTGCCGCCTCGCCCGGCGCAGCACTCTCAGGGGACCGAACTTGACGTCACGCCAGTAAGCCCCGACCAGCGTGCTCGCGCGTGACACGGCCGACGGCAGGTCTCCTGGCTTGCGGGTCGCCATCTACCGTCGCCTTCCCGGGAGCCTCATCCCAGTGGACAATGACGGGAGATTCGCCGCTCACAGTTGCGGGGGCAGCCGCAGCGTTAGGCTTTAGCGCCTGCACTGCGTTCCCTATTAAGCCCAAATGGGCACCGTCACGCGGGACAATAAAGCCACCGGCGATCGCCAGTCAAATCAGCTTCAGCTGGCCGCTTGCTCCATCGCCAGCTCAGCCTTCAGACTATCGAGATCGCGATAGATCGAAGCGACGGCGAGCACGCGGCCATCGCGACGATAACGCAACAGACAATCCTTCGCTTTGATATCGCCTTCGACCGCGATCGAGTCCCAGCGCTCGCCATGGCCGACATAATTGATCGGTACGTCATAATGCTGGCTCCAGAAAAACGGCACCGCGTCGAAACGCTCGTTGAGGCCGAGCATGTTGGCGGCTGCGGCTTGGCCTTGGCGCTCGGCCACAACCCAGTGCTCGACGCGAATGCGCTCGCCCGAATGCGGATCGGGCCAGCGCGCGATGTCGCCGGCGGCGTAAATATCCGGCGCACTGGTTTGCAGATACTCGTTCACCGTGACCCCGCGATCGATCGCCAGTCCCGCCTGTTCGGCGATCGCCAGGCGCGGCCGCACGCCGACGCCGACGACGACGAGATCGGCGTCGAGCGTTCCGCCGCTTTTGAGCACAGCGCGCTTGCCGTCGATCGCCGTCGCCGTGTCCTGGAGATGAAACACGACGCCGTGCTCCTCGTGCAGCGCGCGCACGAAATCGCCGAGCGCTGGGCCGAAAACACGCTCCATTGGCCGGGCTTCCGGCGCCGCCACATGGACTTCGAGGCCGCGCGTGCGCAGCGATGCCGCGACTTCGAGCCCGATAAAGCTCGCGCCGATGACCAGCACCCGGCGCGCGCCCTTCGCTGCGTCGATGATCGCGCGGCAATCGGCGAGCGAGCGCAAAGTGTGGACGTGCGGCGCCTCGGCGCCGGGAATGGACAGCCGCACCGGTTGCGCACCGGTCGCCAGCAACAGCCGGTCGTAGCTCAAGCGTTCACCGCCTTCGAGCGCGACTTGCCGCTGCCGGGGGTCGATGGCGGCGACGGAGGTCCTCAGACGCAGATCGATTCCATTCTCGGCATAGAAATCGTCGGGACGCAGCGGCAACCAATCCTCCGGCGCACTGCCGGCGAGATAATCCTTCGACAGATTGGGCCGATCCACCGGCGGCGCATCGTCGTCGCTGAGCATGACGATGCTGCCGCGGTAATCGCGCCGGCGCAGCATTTCGGCGGCGGCAAAGCCAGCGGCGCCGCCGCCAATGATGACGATCTTCCCCGGTGCGTCGGCCTTGGCGGTGGGTCCGCGCGGCTTCGGCTGCTCGCGCTTGTCCTTGACCACGATGCGGCCGTCGCGCCGCTCGACTTTCCAGCATGCGATCGGACTCAGCGCCGGCGCCCTCGCAGCCTCGCCGGTGCGCAGATCGAAGCAGGCGTGATGCCACGGACAGCGCACGCTTTCGCCGGTTACGAGACCCTCGGCCAGCGGGCCGTGATAATGTGTGCAATGCGCGCCGATGGCGAAGATTTCATCGCCGCTCTGCACCAATACCACCTCTTCGTCTCCGACATGGCCGAGAAGCTTGCCGTCGGCGAAATCCGTTAGCGCGACACCCTGGGTAAGGTCCGGACCCTGCGGCGTGTTCTGTTCCTGCGCCATCGCTGTACTCCTGCGCTCATTCGATCATGCCGAGAAATTGCCGGCGAAGCTCCGCGTCATCACGAAAACATCCCAGCATGCGGCTCGTGACCAGATTACTGTCCGGCTTGTGGATCCCGCGTGTCGTCATGCAATGATGCACCGCCTTGATAACGACGCCGACCCCTTTTGGTTTGAGCACTGCATCGATCGTATTGGCGATCTGGGCGGTCGATTTCTCTTGAATCTGCAAGCGCCTCGCGAATGCCTGCACCACCCGCGCCAGCTTGCCGATGACACCCGGACTCCTCGGTCCTCGTCGAATGCCTTAGACTGAGGATCGCGGCAATTCATTCTGCAGCGCGGCGGCGACGCGCGCGATCACGGTGTTCCAATCGGCCAACGCCGGTTGCCGGAACACGCGCGCGGCCGGATACCAAGGCGTGATTTCGCCATCGAGCATCCAGCGCCAGTCCGGCGCGAACGGCACCAAGACCCAAACCGGCCGGCCCATCGCGCCGGCCAGATGCGCCGGCGCGGTGTCGACGGTGATGAGGAGATCGCACAGCGCCAGCACCGCCGCGGTGTCGTTGAAATCGGCGAGTTCGCCGCCGACATGGGTCAGGCGCGGCTGTGCGGCGAGTTGGGCCGCTTCGTCGCCGCGCACATCGCGCTGAATGCTGATGAAGCTTCCTGGCATTGCCAACAACGGCGCCAAGGTCGCGAATGCAATCGAGCGATTACGGTCGTTGTCGTGCGCCGGATTGCCAGCCCAGGCGAGCGCGATGCGCGGCGACGGCAGTTTTTCGATCCGTACCGACCATTTTTGCAGATGCGCTTCATCGGCGAATAGGTACGGTATTTGCGCCGGCACCACTGGCAATTCGGTTTTCAGCGCCAGCGGCAGCGAACCAAGCGGACAATGCACGTCGAAGGGTGGCGGCGCTTCGCCGCGCGCCACCACCGCCGTGACGCCATCGAGCCGCGACAACAGCGATTTTAGTTCCGGCTGCACTTCGAGCACAACCTTGGCGCCTTGGGCGGCGACAAGCGGCGCGTAGCGCGCGAACTGGATCGTATCGCCAAGTCCCTGTTCGGCGTGCAAGAGGATCGTCTTGCCGTGGAGCGGAGTGTCGCCG
>DASXJB010000077.1:0-2242 GCA_036497645.1 Xanthobacteraceae bacterium | reverse complement strand
GGTTCGGTTGGCGCCAGCGTGTTGGCTTTATCACGTGTGGCCGAGCCGCGGCTTGCCGCCTCTGGAATTGCGCTACCGCGCCGCGCCGCAATCATCACTGTGGCGAGCACGCTTGGCGTCGTCGTGCCGCCCTCGCTGGTGTTGATCCTTCTGGGCGACGCCATGCTCAACGCCCATACGATTGCAGTCACTGCGACCGGCCGCGAAGACCGCGTGATCAACACGCAGGATGTATTTCATGGCGCGTTGGTCCCTGCCGCCCTCTACCTCGCCGCCTGCATCGCGATCGGTTGGTGGTTCAATCGCCGGGTCAAGCCGGACCAAGCAGCGGCTTCGACGGCCGCGCCGCGACCGACGGCGCAGCAGGCAGTGCTGGCCACGGTGACAGTGGCGGCAATATTGATCCTGCTCGGCGGCGTCACCACTGGATATTTTTATGCCGTTGAGGCAGCGGCCATGGGCGGCTTCATCCTCCTGGTCGCAGGATTCGTCACCGGGCGATTGCCGCTTCGCGTTCTCAACGAAGTATTGCGCGACGCGCTGGCGCTCACCGGCGCCTTATTCTTTCTCTTGGTGGCTGCGACGACTCTGACTCTGGTGCTACGAATCCTTGGCACCGATCAACTCGTGGCCGACTGGATAGCTGCCATCCCGGGCGGCACGCTGAGCGCCACGCTCATCGTGCTTGGCGGGATCGGGCTCAGTGCGCTGGTGCTCGACGCCTTCGAGATCATTTTCGTCGTCGTGCCGATCGTCATTCCGCCGCTCCTCATCCGCGTAGCGGATGCGCGCTGGGTCGCCGTTCTCGTCCTGCTCGCCCTGCAAGCGAGTTTCATCAATCCATTGATCGGCTACGCCGTCATGATGACGCGCACCGTTCTTAAGCAGCCGATTCCTTTTCGCGCGTTGCTCCGCTCCTTATTGCCGTATCTGTTCGCGCAGGCCGCTCTATTGCTTGCGGTTTTGCTGGTACCGCAGCTCACCCATGTCGGCGAAGGCGTCAACGATCGCAGCCGCAAGCCGCCCGCTATTTCCGATCGCGAATTGCAACGGCGCTTCGAACAAATGATACAGCCGGTTGAGCCGCCGCCGCTCGATGTCGAGCCGCGCCGTTAAAAAATTACGGGGCCGGCGCTGGGCCGGCCCCGTATATTCCGCGGAGATTTTGGCTGCCTCAGGTCTTGGTGCGACTGCGGATCATGAAGGTCTCGTATGAGTATTCCGCGACCTGCCACCACAGATTTTCATCGTTGCGGAATGTATCGATCGAAGCCAGCACCTTCTTAAAATTGGGGTTCTTGGCCGATTCTTCGGCGTTTACCTCATTCGATGCCTTCAAACAGGCTTCCATGATGGCTTGGCTGAACGGGCGCAAGTTCACGCCGTTCGCAACCAAGCGCTTCAAGGCCTGCGGGTTGCGGGCATCGTAACGCGCCTGCTCTTCGACATTGGCGTAACCGGCAGCGGCCTCCACGAGCGCTTTGTAACTTTTCGGAAGCTCGTTCCACTTGGCGAGATTGATCAGGAGGTGGTTCGTCGTGCCGCCCTCCCACCAGCCCGGATAATAGTAATATTTGGCGATTTTGTAGAAACCGAGTTTCTCGTCATCGTAGGGACCGACCCATTCGGCCGCGTCGATGGTGCCCTTTTCCAGCGCCGGGTAGATGTCGCCGCCGGCAAGCTGCTGCGGCACCGCACCGAGCTTGGCAATCGTCCTGCCGGCCCAGCCGCCGATGCGCATTTTCAGACCATTGAGGTCCGCGGCGGTGTTGATTTCCTTGCGGAACCAGCCGCCCATCTGTGTGCCGGTATTGCCCATCAGCAGGCATTTTGTATTGAAGTTGGCGGCGGCGAATTCGTCGATCAGCTTCTGGCCGTCGCCCTCGTAAAACCAGGCGTTTTGCTGGCGAGCATTCAGACTGAACGGAGAAGCGCAAAACAAGGCCCAGGTCGGATCCTTTCCGATGTAATAATATTGCGCGCTGTGGCCCATCTCGACCGTGCCGTTCTGGACGGCGTCGAGTGCTTGGAGCCCCGGTACGACTTCACCGGCAGCGAAGACTTGGATTTGGAATTTGCCGTCGGTTGCTTCGGAAACAATTTTGGAGAAGGTCAAGCAGGCGCCGAACAGCGTGTCGAGCGACTTCGGCCAGCTCGTGGTCAGACGCCATTTCAATTCCGGCATGGATTGAGCAATTGCCGGCATGGCGACCGCCGTGCCCGCAAGTCCGACGCCGGCGGT
>DASXJB010000076.1:0-19829 GCA_036497645.1 Xanthobacteraceae bacterium | reverse complement strand
GCCGCACCAAGCACGCGGTCGGTTTGCAACAGATTGTAAGGTTCGAGCGGCGGCGGCTGGTTGGTGACCTGGTCCATCGCTGCGTTTCCCGACGCTGAAGGCCCGCCATATTAGACGGCCGTGGCGCCGATCGCACGCTGTATACGTTAGCCTGGGTTAGCTTATCTGCCGCGCGGATCGAGTTCAGGCGGCCTGCTGCGCCAGCCGATTCATTTCGCGCTGCACCAGCTGGCGATAGAGCCCGTCGCGGCGCATGAGAACGTCGGGCGGGCCGTCCTGAACGACGCGGCCGGTTTGCAGCACCACGATGCGATCGAAATTGCGCACCGTGGACAGCCGATGCGCGATGGCGATCACGGTGCGCCGGTTCATCAGATGGCCGAGCGCCTCGCGGATCGCCTCTTCGGATTCGGTGTCGAGCGCGGACGTCGCTTCGTCGAGGAGCAGAAGCGGCGCGTCTTTCAAAAATGCCCGGGCAATGGCGATGCGCTGGCGCTGACCACCGGACAATCTCACGCCCCGGTCGCCGACGATCGTTTGCATTCCCTGCGGCAACTGCTCGATGAAATCGCAGCGCGCAGCAAACGCTGCTTGCATGACTTCATCATCGGTGGCCTCAGGCCGGCCATAGCGGATATTCTCCATGACCGAGCGGTGGAACATCGAGATGTCCTGCGGCACGATGGCCATCGCGGCGCGCAGGCTCTCTTGGGTGACGCGGGCGATGTTTTGGCCGTCGAGCAGAATCTCTCCGCCTTGGACGTCATAGAAGCGTTGCATCAGCGCGAATAACGTCGACTTGCCGCCGCCGGAATGGCCGACCAGGCCGACGCGTTCGCCGGGCAAGATGCTGAGCGAGAAGTCGGAAAAGATCCGCTGCCCGTCGGGATAGGTGAAATCAACGTCCTCGAATTTGAGGCTCGCACCGCGCCGAACGAGTGGCGCAGCCTGTGGATCATCGCGCAATTCATGCGGGATCAGGAGTGTCGCAACGGCTTCCGACAGCCGCGCGATGTGCTGGGTGATGTCGACCAGTGCCACCGCGAGATCGCGCGTCGCATTGAGCACAGAAAGCGCCAACGTGCAGGCCAGCACGACGTCGCCAGTAGTCGCTTGGCCGCGCTGCCACAACATAATGGCCCAGGCGACCAGACCGAGCGTCAGCAATACGGTCACGACGGCGTGAAAGATGCGCAGCTTTTCAAGGTAAAACAGGCTGCGCCGGCGCGCGGCCATCTCGCGGTTGACGGTGGCGTCAAAGCGGCGGTGCTCGCGCAGAAGGCCGCCGAACGCGCGCACCAGTGACATATTGTTTACGACGTCGATCATCTCGCCGTCGACGGCTGCGGCTTTGCGGGCGAAGTCGTGATGCAGCGGCCGGCCCGCGGCCGCAAACCGGAACATCACGCAAACCATGATGCAGGCAATCACCGCCAGCGTCGCCGCCATCGGCGCGCTGATCGTCAAAACC
This sequence comes from Xanthobacteraceae bacterium, assembly GCA_036497645.1. Lineage (GTDB taxonomy): Bacteria > Pseudomonadota > Alphaproteobacteria > Rhizobiales > Xanthobacteraceae > BOG-931. The sequence goes on along the minus strand of DASXJB010000076.1, from coordinate 18,358 downwards.
AGCGCGATCGCCGCGACTGTCGCCACGCAGGGCGGCAGCACGTTCCACATGAACATGTTCTCGGCGGTAAACATGGCATTGGAGGTGGCCGTCACCCGGCTCGTCAACATTCCGGGTAGCCGCTCGGAAAAATAGCTCGGCGAATGCCCCATCAAATGGCTGAACAAGTCGCGCCGCAGGTCGCCGGTGACCCCGACGAAAGCATAATTGGCGGTCCACGCAGCGACCCGCCACAACAAATTATCGGCGGCAATCAGGGCGCCCAGCAGGAAAAAAGCGGTCCAGGCAGCCGCGTTCTCGCCGTTTGAGAGCGTGTCAACCAGGAACTTGACGCCGTATTGCGTGCAGACGGAGCAGCCTACGGCTGCGAGTACCGCGGTGAGAATAACGGCATGGGAGATTGGCCGCAGCCGGATATAGCGAAGGACGAACGCGAAAGGTGAAGCGGCGTAACCCGTAAGTTCAGCCATGCCGTGTCATCTCCATTGGCGAATTTGCGAGCCTGCCCACCTTCGTCTGAACGACCCGGAACCCTCCCTGTTCCCCTAGCGCGGCGCATCTGAATCAATTTCGGTTGCACTATGTCACACGGGCGCTTCGGCGGAGATCGCGTCCTGGCGGCGTGTCGATATCAATGCAGCGCCAGCGGCAAAAGTTCCAAGCACTTCAAAAAATTAAGTTCCGTCCACAATTTGAAATTTTTCGTGGTTTCGACGTTGTCGGTAGTCGCCGGGTGAGGAACTCAAGAGAAACTCAAGAGAATCGAGGGACTTTTCGATGCACATCGCACAAGTGGCGCCGTTGACCGAAGCCATCCCGCCGAAACTGTATGGCGGCACCGAACGGGTCGTTTCTTGGCTGACGGAAGAGCTGATCGCGATGGGGCACGAGGTTACGCTCTATGCCAGCGGCGATTCGGTGACATCGGCGCGGCTTGAAGCAGTATGGCCGCGGGCGCTGCGGCTCGACGGCTCGGTCCGCGATCCCAACGCGCTGCACATGTTGATGCTCGAGCGCGTCTATCAGTCGGCCGCTGATCTCGATTTCATCCACTGTCACCTAGATTATTACCCGTTCTCGCTGTTTTCGCGGCAGCCGACGCCGTTTGTGACGACGCTGCATGGCCTGCTTGATCTGCCGGAGCACCAGCCGGTGTTCGACGAGTTTTCCTCGATCCCGGTGGTGTCGATTTCGAACTCGCAACGCCGGCCGCTGCCGCAAGCGCGGTGGGTGCGCACCGTGCATCATGGCCTTCCGGCCGACCTTTTGGCGCCGAAACCGATCAAGCCTTCTTACTTCGGGTTTCTGGGCCGCATTGCGCCTGAAAAGCGGGTCGATCGGGCCATTCGCATCGCCGAGCATTGCGGCGTGCCACTTAAGATCGCCGCCAAAGTCGACAAAGTCGACCAGGATTACTTCAATGAGCAGATCAAGCCGATGCTGGCCAACGGTAATTGCGAATATATCGGCGAGATCAGCGACCGGGAGAAATCGGAATTCCTGAGCGGCGCGATTGTGCTCTTGGTTCCGATCGATTGGCCGGAGCCGTTCGGCTTGGTCATGATCGAGGCCATGGCCTGCGGCACGCCGGTTATCGCGTTCAATCGCGGTTCCGCGCCGGAAGTGGTCGAAGACGGCCTAACCGGCTTCATTGTCGAGGACGTCAACGGCGCCATCGGCGCGGTCGATCGGCTCGGACATTTGTCCCGCGAAAAGGTCCGGCGTCGCTTCGAGGAGCGGTTCACCGCGCGGCGCATGGCGCAGGACTATTTGAGCGTCTATCGCAGCCTGATGACGGCAACCGCGCCGCATCTGCGGCTGGTCGCGGACGAAGCGCCGGTGCACTAAAGCGAAATGATTTTAGGTTGATTCACTATGTCGCTTTAGCTTGTTCTTTGAGCATGATCTTTTCCGAAAACCGGTGTCCACTTTTCGGGATCATGTTTTAGCTTCTCGCACGAACGCCTCGGGCGCGCGGAGACGAGTTCGCGCGCCCCCAAGCACAACTGGGCGCGGGCGCCAAACTAGTCTTCACTCAGTTTGGCCGGCCGGGTTTCCGGCATCAAAAACCAAACCAGCGTAAAGCCGGCGAGCGCGATGGTGGCCAGACTGCCGAAAGCCGTCGCGCTGCCGAAACGATCGGTCAAATAACCTGCCAATGTCGCGCTCAGCGACGCTCCGATTCCGGTGGCGGTGCCGAGAATGCCCTGTCCCAGGTTGAAATGGCCGGTGTCGCGTGTAAGGTCGGCGACCACAAGCGGGACCATGACCGCGAACACTGACGCGGTTATCCCGTCGAGAATCTGCACGGCCAACAGCAGCGACGGGTCGGAGACAAGAGTAAATAACAGCCCGCGGATCGGCAGCGCGGCAAAGCCGATCAGAAGCAGCGGCCGCCGTCCCCAGATTTGCGCGCGCATCCCGACCCATGGTGAGAGAATCGCCACCACAAGCTGCGGCACCACGATACAGGCGGCGATGATCAGCGTGGCCCAGCGCGCCGATTTCATCGTCACGACGCTGCCGACCAGCGGCAGCATTGCCGAATTGGCGAGATGAAATAAAAGCAGGCAGCCGGCGAAGATCAGAAGCGGCCGGTTGCGCATCAGGGCTCCGGGCCGGATCCGTGCCTTGGTCGTGGCGTGACGCGGCGGCGCGCAATGCGCCCGCTCCGGATCGATTTCGCTTTCGGCGATGCGGCGCAGCGCGAGCAGTGCCGGAACGAGCAACAGCACCGTGACGATGAACACTGCGCGCGCCGAAAGGAAGTAGCCGCATGCCCCCATAGCCGCGGCGGCGAGCCCATTGCCGATCGAGGCGAAGCGGGCATTGCGGCCGAGCCGTTCGCCGATCGCCGCGTGGCCGACCAGACCAAGACTGATCGCGGCGATTGCGGGCCCGAGCACGCAGCTGGCCGCCGCGTGCAGGAGCGATGCGGCCAACACCGTGGGAAAAATCGGCAGCGCGGCATAAGTAAGCGCGCTGACGCAGATCGCCGCAATCGCGATGCCGGCGACGAAACGCTCGGACCGCGCGGCATCCACCAGGGCGCCGCCCGGCATTTGCCCGATCAATGAAACAAATCCTGCGGCGGAGAGAACGAGACCGATGTCGACCTGGGTCCAGCGCTGTGCGGTGAGATAAACCGAAACGAAAGGACCGAAGCCGGTCTGCACGTCGGCGACAAAAAACACAAACCAATCGAGGCCCCGCGAGCTTCGGCGCGATGGCGCCGGTGGGTCGCCGCCCGGCCCCGGCCCGATCACCGGCGGGGCCGCGGGCGAACGGGCGGGCGGCGGCTGCGGGCGCTCAACGATGCGGCGAGAAAGATTTGAGCGCAGGATGCCTCTCCACCAATCGTCCACGAACTCGCAGTTCGATTTCGCGCGCGCAATGAAGCGCGCGCGTCACTCAAACGGCAGTGGCTCGAGCTTGCCGAGCGCACCCAGAATGACGATGGGTTTGCCCTCTTGATATTCGGGGGCCGCCTTGACCTGGTCGCGGGTGAGATCAAGGGAGATTTTGGCATTTAGCTGACCGGGCGGCGGAAAGTGCAAGGCGCCCCAATCCACCGCGATTTTGCGGCTGCCGACGCCAAGAAAGCCGCCGAAATCGATCACTGCGGCGCGAACCCGGCCGCCGTGATCGACGATCACGTCGACGATGCGGCCCATATTTTCGTCGGCGGCGCCCAGCACTTGCCGGCCGAGAATACCCTCGACTTCGTGGTTGTTGAGCACTGTCACCGAAGGCGGTTCCGCGGTCCCGGTCGAGGCGTGATCAGTGGACGCGCCGGTCGCCGGTCCCGGCGCGTCCTCCGACGCCGCGGATAAATTGATCGGCGCCGCGAACAAAGCCGCGGCTACCGTCATCGTCATCAGTCCTTTGGCGTGCATCGGGGTTCCAATGGAACTTCAATCAAACAAACCGGATGGGGTCGGTCGGTTCCGCTCGCCGGTTCCCACAATAGAGGCGGGCGTCACCGCCTGGGCTCAACGCGTTGAGATCACGCCGAAAACACGACTGAAACGTGGATCTCGCCGCTGATCCGCGGCGTATCGAGCGATACCGTCGCGCCGTGGCGTCGCACCCGCAGGTCGACGCTCGAGGACGAAAGCTGCAGGTCGCGCAGCACGACCTCGTCCAGGAATTCCGGCAGCCGCGGATTGCGCAGCCGGATCTCGCACTTGAAAGGGTCGAATTCGAGCCCAAGGCAAGCTTCGAGCAGGGTGAACGGCGTGGCGCTGGCCCAGGCTTGCGGCGAGCAAGCGACCGGATAGAGCGTCGGGCCGTGGCCGCGCTGGCGCTGAAAGCCGCAGAACAATTCCGGCAGCCGCCGTTGATCCATATAAGTCGCGGCGCTGAACAATCCGCCAAACAATGTCTCGATGGGACGCTTGGCTTCGTAGCGGGCCATGCCGAGCGCGATCATGGCGTTGTCATGCGGCCAGATCGAGCCGTTATGGTATGACATCGGATTAAAGCGCGGCTCGCCGCGGGCGACGGTGCGGATGCCCCAGCCGGAGAAAAAATTCGGCTGCAGCAGGCCCACCGCCACTCGGGCCGCGCGATCGGGGGCCGCAATCCCAGTGAACAGAACTTGTCCCGCGTTCGACGTGCGCACGCGGCACGGCCGTTTGTCGCCGTCGAGCGCCAGCGCATAGGTGTCGAGGTCGGGGCACCAGAACGCTGCCTCGAACCGTTCGGCGAGCCGGGCGGCCTCGCTATCGAGCCGGTCGGCTGCGAAGTCGAAGCCGAGCCGGCGCGCACAACGTGCCGCCATTCGCTTGGCGGCATAGACATAGCCTTGCACTTCAACGAGCGCGATGGCGCCTTCGGCGAGACGGCCGTCGGCGTGAAATACCGCATCATGCGAATCCTTCCAGCCTTGATTGGCGAGGCCCTGATCGCTTGCGCGCTTATATTCGACGAAACCATCGCCGTCCGGATCGCCGGGCCCGTCGATCCAGGCCAGCGCCGCTTCGATCGCCGGCCATAGCTCGATGATGGTTTCGCGGTCGCCGGTACGCTCCGCATAAAGGCCGGCGAGCAGAACGAACAGGGGCGTTGAATCGACGCTGCCGTAATAGAGGCCAAACGGCACCTCGCGCAGCGCCGCCATTTCGCCGCCGCGCATCTCATGAAGGATCTTGCCAGGTTCGGCATCGGCGAGCGGATCGTATTTGGTCGCTTGATAGGCGGCCAAGCGGCGCAGCACGCCGCGCGCCACGTCGGGTGACCACCACAACATTTGCAAGGCGGTGATCAAGCCGTCGCGGCCGAACGTGGTCGAATACCACGGAATGCCGGCGTACGGGTAACGGCCCTGCGGCGTGTTCGTCATCAGCATTTCGAGATCCGCGGCGGAGCGGCACAGGATTTCGTTGAAGCGGTCGTTCGAGGTTTCGACCGACGTGCGCCGGCGCGTCGCGTCGCGCACTTCGCGCCGCGCCCTGAGCAGCCCGCGCAAAAACGGCAGCGGCCGCGCGTCGCCCCGATTGCAGCTGATCGCCAGAAACAGCGGCCGCATTTCGCCGGGCTTGAGATGCAAAGAATAGACCGCGGCATCGGCTTTGACCTGATCGGGCGGCGGATCGAAATCGAGCGCGGTCTGCCTGGTTTTGCCGTCGAGGCCGTCATAGGACAACAGCACGCGGTTGCCGTCCAAGACCTTCGCTCGCGCGGTACCGCGCCGTTCGCGCCGCGCGCCGCGCACCTCGAACAAATCGGCAAAGTCGTTCTCGAACAGGATCGTCAGACGAAGATCGATCGGCTGATCGCCGCAATTGCGCAGCCCCAAGCGCTGATAGGCTGTATCGCGCCAGATGAAGATAGTGCGCAGAATATGAACGCGATCCTTCTCCATCAGGATGCGCTGTCCGTCGATCAGATCGGGATTGGTCAAATCCGCGAAAAACGCGGTGTTGTCGTCGCGAATATTCGAACCGAGCAAAAGCGGCGGCTTGTCGTTGAGCAGTAGTTCCAGGTGCGACAGGTACCGGGTATCGTCATGAAACAGACCAGAGGAACCGACGAAGGACGTGCCGATATCGCCGCGAATATCCAGCACGAGAAACGTGTCGCCGTGCTTGAGCGCGCGCGGCGGTCCGGCCGTCGCGGTGATGGTGAACGCGGTTTCCGGCGGCGCCTCAGGCGGAAACGCCGGCGCGGTTTTCGCGCCGGACTGTCCGGTGATTTTGCCGGCGGTCTTGGCAGCGATCTTGGCAGCGACCTTGCCGGCCTTGCCTGCGGGTTGAATGGTCATACTGGGTAAGTTTATCCGCCGTGACAGTCGCGGCCAGCTCATCGCTCAGTTGATGATTGAGTTCAATGGCCGATTCATGGGCCGGTTAATGGGCCAGCCGATTCATGTTCCAGCCGGTTCATGGGCCAGCGCCGCGGATGATGTCGATCACATGCATACTGATCGAGTCGACCAATACTACATTGCCATCCACCGTGGCGTATTTGAGGTACTGGACCGACAAATCGTCGCCGCGCGCTTCATCCGGCAATGTCAGCAGCACCGCCGAGCGCGGCACTGTGGCGCCGACCGACAGCGGAATGTCGGCGGCCGACGTACGCAGCCGCTGTCGAGAAACGGCGGTGTAGATGGCGCGCTTCTGCGCGGGACTGAGCGCAATATGCGGCGCAAGACGCGTCGGTGCGCCGTGCGCTTCGTCGGCCTGCACCGCCTGAGCGGCCGCCTGCGGCATGTTGGCTGCAAAGGTGAGCAAAGCTGCGGCGATCGAAATCGGCAAGGCGATGCGGCCGGTCATGCGTGGCTCCGATGGAATGTGCGTGCCCCGATATGCGTACCCTTTGGCAGCGAACGCGCAGACCAGCGCGCTGGTTCACATGGCGCTGCAATTTCCACCCCAATTTCCACCCAATGGCTGGCGCCAAACCTCTCGGGACCGCCGTTATTTTCGCGATGGCCGCGAAATCGTGAAAAATGAGGAAAAATCGGGACCGCTACGCGTCGGCGTGCTGGAAAGCACTCCCAGCGGCAGTGTGGCGCGATCGCGCCAACTGGCTCTGGCATAATGTATTACGGTCGGCTATGAAGGAGGTCATAGGCGCGCGATGGGATCGCGCGCGCTGGGGTGCGAAGCGTCCGTTGCGAGCGCGTTGAATGTCTTCAGGTGTGCAACGTCTTTCGGTCGCCAGAAAAGGCGTCACGCGCGACGCTGCCGGCGATGATGCTCTGGCTGCAGCAACGCGGCCGCGTTTGGAACCGATCGACACCTCATTCAGCTTTAAGAACAAAGCCTACGTGGCGCTGAAATCAGCGATCGTCGGCATGGACGTGTACGGCGGCCGCAGCGAAATTCGGCTCGACGAACGGAGCCTTGCGGAACAATTCGGCATCAGCCGCACGCCGGTGCGCGAGGCCATGGCGCAGCTTGAGCGCGAGGGCTTTGTCCGCTCAGTGCCGCGCCGCGGCGTCTATGTGGTGCGCAAATCCAAGCGTGAAGTCATCGAACTGATCACCGCTTGGGCGGCACTGGAAAGCATGGCGGCGCGGCTGATCACCGAAAACGCCAGCGACGAGGAGATCGCGTCGCTGCGCCGCATGTTCGCCACCTTCGAGAACGGCAAAATACGCGCGCATCTGGACGAATATTCGGAAATCAACATCGAATTCCACCAGACCATCATCCGGCTGAGCCGCAACACTGTCCTGGTGCAGCTGGCCGAGAACCTCTTCACCCACATGCGTATGATCCGCAGGAAAACCATCGGCGAAAAAGATCGTGCCGACCGTTCCATCCGCGATCACATGCACATCATCGAGGCGTTGGAAACGCGCGCCACGGCGCGCGCCGAGACCTTGGTGCGCGATCACGCGCTGGGTCTCGCCGACCACGTCGCCAAGTACGCCGACTATCTGGAGTGAACAAGGGCGAGGTCGCGCAGTGCCCACGAACCGAACGTACAACGACAAGATACAGGGAGTTTCGCCATGGCCGAGGCCGCAGTTAAAACGCAACCGGAAACGGTAGAGCGTGAATTGACGGATGGCTTTCATCTCGTCATCGAGGCGCTTAAGCTCAACAGCATCAACACCATCTACAATGTGCCCGGTATTCCGATCACCGATCTCGGCCGCATGGCGCAAGCCGCGGGCATCCGCGTCATCTCTTTCCGGCACGAGCAGAACGCCGGCTATGCGGCGGCGATCACGGGATTCCTGACCAAGACGCCGGGCATCTGTCTCACGGTCTCGGCGCCGGGTTTTCTCAACGGTTTGACCGCGCTCGCGCATGCCACGACCAACTGCTTCCCGATGATCCTGATCTCAGGCTCGTCCGAGCGCGAGATCGTCGATCTGCAACAGGGCGACTATGAAGAAATGGATCAACTCGCGGTCGCCAAGCCGTTGTGCAAGGCGGCGTTTCGGGTGCTCCATGCCGCCGACATCGGCATCGGCCTGGCGCGCGCGATCCGCGCCGCTGTCTCGAGCCGTCCGGGCGGCGTCTATCTCGATCTCCCGGCGAAATTGTTCGGCCAGGTGATCGATGCCGAGGCCGGCATCAAATCGCTGGTCAAGGTCATCGACCCGGCGCCGGCGCAAATTCCGGCGCCCGAGGCGGTCAAGCGCGCGCTCGATGTGCTCAAAAACGCCAAGCGGCCGCTGATCATTCTCGGCAAGGGCGCGGCCTATGCCCAGGCCGACGATCAGATCCGGGCGGTCGTCGAAAAAGCCGGCGCTCCGTTCCTGCCGATGAGCATGGCCAAGGGTTTGTTGCCCGACACGCACCCGCAATGCGCGGGCGCGGCGCGCTCGACCGTGCTCAAGGATTCCGACGTCGTCATGCTGATCGGCGCGCGGCTGAATTGGCTGTTGTCGCACGGCAAGGGCAAGACCTGGGGCGAACCGCACTCCAAGAAACTCATTCAGGTCGACATCGAGCCTAAGGAAATGGACTCCAATGTCGAGATCGCGGCTCCCGTGGTCGGCGACATCGGCTCCTGCGTCAATGCGCTGCTTGAGGCGATGGGCGCGAAATGGCCGGCGCCGCCGGCCGACTGGGTCAACGCGATCAAGAGCAAAAGAGAAGAGAACGTCGCCAAGATGGCGCCGCGGCTGATGAACAACAATTCGCCGATGGACTATCACGGCGCGCTCGGGGTCCTGCGCACCATCGTCAAGGAGCGCCCGGACGCGATTGTGGTCAATGAAGGCGCCAACGCGCTCGATCTCACGCGCGGCATCGTCGACATGTACCAGCCTCGCAAGCGGCTCGACGTCGGCACTTGGGGCGTGATGGGCATCGGCATGGGCTATGCCGTCGGCGCCGCGATTGAGACCGGCAAGCCTGTACTTGCGATCGAAGGCGACAGCGCCTTCGGTTTCTCCGGTATGGAGATCGAGACCGTCTGCCGCTACAACTTGCCGGTTTGTGTCGTGATCTTCAATAATGACGGTATCTATCGCGGCACCGACCTCAACCGCGGCGGCGGCTCCGATCCGGCCACCACGGTCTTTGTCAAGGGCGCGCGCTACGACAAGATGATCGAAGCGTTCGGCGGGGTCGGCGCCAATGCCACGACGCCGGACGAACTCAAACGCGCCGTCAATGCCGCGATGGATTCCGGCAAGCCGACACTGATCAACGCGGTCATCGACCCGGCGGCCGGCAGCGAGAGCGGCCGCATCGGCAATCTCAACCCGCAAAGCGTGCTGCGGAAGAAATAAGTCGTCTAAGGACGCAGCAGCAACGAATTCGAGGAGAGGAAACAATGGCAACGCGCAAGAAAGTCGCAAAAGCGAAGTCCAAGGCGGCTAAAGCCAAAGTGTCGGCGAAAAAATCGTCGAAAAAGGTCGTTAGTCTAAAAGCAAGGAATGGATCGGCGAAATCGTCCGGCAACGGCCTGCCGCGGCCGAGCACCAAGCCGTGGGGACAGGCGGGCAGGGCGCTCGCGGGCGTGAAGATTCTGGACTTCACCCATGTGCAGTCCGGTCCCACCTGCACGCAGCTGCTCGCCTATCTGGGCGCCGACGTCATCAAGGTAGAACGGCCCGGCGTCGGCGACATCACGCGCGGACAATTGCGCGACGTGAAGGGCGCCGACAGCCTCTATTTCACCATGCTGAATGGGTCGAAGCGCTCGATCACGATCGATTCTAAAAATCCGAAGGGCAAGGGAATCCTCGATCGGCTGGTCCGGCACTGCGACGTGCTTGTGGAGAATTTTGCCCCCGGGGCGCTCGACCGCATGGGACTGACGTGGGAACACATCCACAAGCTCAACCCCCGCATGATCGTCGCCTCGGTGAAAGGTTTTGGGCCGGGCCCCTATGAGGACTGCAAGGTCTATGAGAACGTGGCGCAATGCGCCGGCGGGGCTGCGTCCACCACCGGCTTCCGCGAGGGCCCGCCGCTCGTCTCCGGCGCGCAGATTGGCGATTCCGGCACCGGTTTGCATCTCGCGCTTGGCATCGTCTCGGCGCTCTATCAGCGCATGCGCACCGGCCGCGGCCAGCGCGTGCTCGCCGCCATGCAGGACGGCGTGCTCAATCTTTGCCGCGTTAAGCTGCGCGACCAGCAGCGGCTCAATAAAGGTCCGCTGAGCGAATACAGCCAATACGGCGAAGGCGTGCCGTTTGGCGTTGCCGTGCCGCGCGCCGGCAATGATTCCGGCGGCGGCCAGCCGGGCTGGATTCTCAAATGCAAAGGCTGGGAGAAGGACCCCGACGCCTACATCTATTTCATCACGCAGGCGCCGGTGTGGGGGGCAATCTGCGATGTCATCGGCAAGCCGGAATGGAAAACCGATCCGGATTATGCAACACCGCCGGCGCGGCTGCCGCGACTGCGCCAGATCTTCGACACGGTCGAGAAATGGACCGAAACCAAGGACAAGTTCGAGGCAATGGAGATCCTCAACAAGTACGACATTCCATGCGGCCCGATCCTGTCGATGAAGGAGATCGCCGAAGAGCAGTCGCTGCGCAAAACCGGCACGGTGGTCGAGGTCGATCACCCGACCCGCGGCAAGTATCTGACCGTCGGCAATCCGATCAAATTGTCGGATTCGCCCGCAGACGTGCGGCGCTCGCCGCTTCTCGGTGAGCACACCCAGGAAGTCTTGCGCAAGGTGCTCGGCTATTCCGAGAAGGAGCTCGGGGAGATCAAATCGTCCGGCGCGATCACTGCGCCGGACAAGCCGGCCAAGGCCGAGGCGGCGTAGCTTTTAACTCACCTCCCCCTGAAAGGGGGAGGTGGCGAGCTAAGCGAGCCGGTGGGGGGTCACCTTACAGCGGCCGCGCAAATTTGTTGTGCGCGACCCCCACCCCGACCCTCCCCCTTTCAGGGGGAGGGAAGAAGGTGATGGAGAAAAGGAATTTTTGAATGCGAATAGTTGTCCACGGCCAGCAGGCGTTCGGCAAAGCAGTGCTCGAAGCGCTGCTCAAGCGCGGCGAGAACGTGATCGCCGTCTATGTCGCGCCGGAACGCCCGGGCGCCAAGGCCGATCCGCTCAAGGAAGCGGCGCTCGCCGCCAAGCTTCCGGTCTATCAACCGGACTCCTACAAGAAGCCGGAAGTGTGGGAAGAGTTCAAAGCGCTCAAGCCCGACCTTCAGGTCATGGCCTTCGTCACGCTGTTTGTTCCTGAAGAATTTCTCAACATCCCGACCCACGGCTCGATCCAGTACCATCCGTCGCTGTTGCCCGCCTATCGCGGCGCCAGCGCGATCAACTGGCCGATCATCAAGGGCGAGAAGGAAACCGGACTTTCGATTTTCTGGCCCGACAACGGCCTCGATACTGGCGACGTGCTCATTCAGAAAAAGACGCCGATCAGCCCGACCGACACACTCGGCACTGTCTATTTCGATCGGCTGTTTCCGATGGGCGTCGAGGCGATGCTGGAGGCGGTCGACCTGGTCAAGTCCGGCAAAGTGCCGCGCACCAAGCAGGACGAATCAAAGGCCACTTACGAGGGCCGTTGCGGAGCGGACAACGCCAAGATCGACTGGGGCAAACCCTGGGAACAGATCGATCGGCTGATCCGCGGCTGCAATCCGGCGCCGGGGGCCTGGACGCTGCTCGACGGCAAGCAGCTCAAGATTTTCGATGCCAAGCCGCTGCCGGCCAAAGATCCGAAAGGAATTGGCGGCAAGCTCGGCGAAATCGCCGCTGTCGACGCCGACGGCTTCACGGTCGTCTGCGCGGACGGCCGCTTCAAGGTCTCGCGCGTGCAGCCCGCCGACGGCAAGAAAATCGAAGCCGGCGAGTGGGCGAAGTCAGTCAATCTCCAGCCAAAGGTCAGATTCACGTAAACCAGTCATCGTCATGCCCGGCACTCGGGTCCCGCCTCTGGCGGGCCCAAGTGTAAACTCTTGTGCTGGGCATCCACGTCTTGTTTCAAGCGGAAGACGTGGATGGCCGGGACAAGCCCGTCATGACAAATCAAACACTCCCTCAACGTCCCACGGAACGAACACATGCCCGCCTCGCAACATCAGTCGCCGAAAACCGATATTGAAATTTCGCAAGCCGCCAAGAAGCGGCCGATACTCGAGGTCGCGCGCGAGCGGCTTGGTATCGCGCCCGAAAATCTCGAACCTTATGGGCACTACAAAGCCAAGGTATCGATGGATTTCATCAAAACACTGCAGAACAAGCCGAACGGCAAGCTCATCCTGGTAAGCGCGATCAATCCGACGCCGGCAGGCGAGGGCAAGACGACAACCACGGTCGGGCTTACAGATGCGCTCAATCACATCGGCAAAAAGGCGATGCTATGCATCCGCGAACCCTCGCTCGGCCCCTCGTTCGGCATGAAGGGCGGCGCCGCCGGCGGCGGCTATGCCCAGGTCGTGCCGATGGAGGACATTAATCTGCATTTCACCGGCGATTTTCACGCCATCACCTCGGCGAACAATCTGCTCGCCGCCTTGATCGACAATCACATCTATTTCGGCAACGCGCTCGGCATCGACGCGCGGCGCGTCGCCTGGCGGCGCGTACTCGACATGAACGACCGGGCGCTCCGCTCGATCGTGTCCTCCCTTGGCGGCGTCGCCAATGGTTTTCCCCGTGAGGACGGCTTCGACATCACCGTGGCTTCCGAGGTGATGGCGATCTTCTGCCTGGCGCGCAACCTGGACGATCTGAAAAATCGCCTCGGCAATATCGTCGTCGCCTATACCCGCGACCGCAAACCTATTCGCGCGAGCGATCTCAAGGCGCATGGCGCCATGGCCGTGCTGCTGAAGGAGGCGCTCGCGCCGAATCTGGTGCAGACGCTGGAAGGCACGCCCGCTTTCATTCATGGCGGCCCGTTCGCCAATATCGCGCATGGCTGTAACTCGGTGCTGGCGACGACGACGGCGTTGAAGCTCGCCGATTACGTGGTGACCGAGGCCGGCTTCGGCGCCGATCTCGGCGGTGAGAAGTTCATGGACATTAAATGCCGCAAGGCCGGCATCGCGCCCGATTGCATGGTCCTGGTGGCGACGATTCGCGCGCTCAAAATGCACGGCGGCGTCAAAAAGGAGGATCTCAAGGCGGAGAACCTCAAGGCGCTTGAGGCCGGCATGGCCAATTTGCAGCGCCACGTCGAGAACGTGCAAAAATTCGGCATCATGCCGGTGGTCTCAATCAACCGCTTCTCCGCCGACACCGAAGCGGAGATCAAGCTCGTGCAGGACAAGTGCAAGGCGCTCGGCGTCGAAGCCTTGATGGCCGATCACTGGGCCATGGGCGGGGCGGGCGCCGCCGATGTCGCTCGCGCGGTCGTCAAGATCGCCGAAAGCGGCAAAAGCAAGCTCAAATTCCTCTATCCCGACGATATGCCGCTATTTGAGAAGATTCGCACCATCGCCCGGGAAATCTACCGCGCCAAGGACGTCACCGCGGACAAATCGGTGCGCGACCAGCTGGCGAGTTTCGAAGCGATGGGCTACGGCAAATTCCCGATCTGCGTCGCCAAGACGCAATACAGCTTCACGACCAATCCGGACGCCAAGGGCGCGCCGAGCGATCACGTCATCAATGTGCGCGAGGTGCGGCTGTCGGCGGGCGCCGAATTCATCGTGGCGATCTGCGGTGAGATCATGACCATGCCGGGCCTGCCCAAGGTGCCGGCGGCGAATTCGATCGACATCGGACCGGATGGCCGGATCGTCGGGCTATTCTAGGGCGTGTATTCATAAAATCGAGATCGCGATGAGCAACGGGTGGTCAATGTCCGCTTTACCCCCGAAAGCGGACTCTAGACCGCAGTCGCAGAATGTCTGCTTCGGGCCATTAGGCGACATCAGGCTGCTTATTCGATCACTTCGTCGGCGCGGCCGAGCGGCGACAATGGGACATTGATCGGGAGGTGCTGCAATAGCGACTCTCCTGGCACTCGGCTCTGCTCTTGGTTTCGGCACAGCGTTCGTCCTCACTCAATTCGCATTGAGATGGATGCCGCCTTGGCTCGGGGCCGCCTTCAGCGTTTCCACGTCGACGCTGGTGTTCTGGTGCATGGCGCCGTTTTTTGTCGACACAGCTAGGGCCGATCTGGGGGCGGCCGCACTGTTTGCGTGTGTCGGATTGCTTTTTCCGGCAACGGTTACATTGCTGAATTTTGAATCCAACCGCCTAATGGGACCAAACATCGCGGGCGCGGTCAGCGGGTTGGCGCCAGTCTTTGCTGTCCTATTGGCATTGACCTTTCTCGGCGAGACCATTCGTGCTCCCCAAATATCTGCACTTGTCGCAATTGCTGGTGGCATCATGCTGATGTATCAGGGCCAGCTACGAATCCTTCCGCCTGGGTCTTTTCTTATTCTGTTCTTACCGTTGGCAGCGGCCGCCATTCGTGGCGCCGTTCAACCGATCATCAAATTCGGGCTTGAACGCTGGCCTAGCCCGATTGCCGCGGTGGTCATAGGCTATAGCGTCTCGTCGGCGGTGCTTGTCCTCGTAGCGCTCGTTCGCAATCGTGCATCCGGACGAAAATTCGATTATCGCGGGGCGCTTTGGTTTGCAGCCGTTGGATTGGCCAATGGCTCCGCCGTTCTTTCGTTGTATGCTGCACTGGGCCGTGGACCTGTCACTCTTGTTTCGCCTCTTGTCGCGAGCTATCCGCTGGTCACCCTTCTCCTCAGCTTCCTATTCCTAAAGCAAGAGCGCGTCGGTCCGCAGCTCGTGGCCGCCGTAGCCATCACAGTCGCTGGCGTCATTCTCCTGCTCATTACATAGCACGTGGCTTTGCCATGTGACTTACCGACCACCGGGAACCAACGTTCTCCGAGATGTTCATTGGGCCATCCGCGGTTGAAGCGGAATCTCGTCGATCACCTATTCAATTCGAGTGAGAAAGGTACGTTTGCCCGAATGCTTCTGCTGTTGGCGAAACTTCGGCAAGGAGGGAACCCCCGCGCCGATGATCGCGAAAATTGGCCAGGAGACGCTGCGGAGATGATCGGACGGCGCGAGTAGCAAAGAAGCGCGATTCCAATTTCACGTCACGGATTTTGGAAGGAAAGAGCGCATCGCACTCTATAAGCGAACGAGTATAACCGCTTTTAGCGCTGATCCGAGCATATTTCCGAATCTGTATAAGATAGCTCACTCTGAAACAACTCCGCTCGGAGTTTGCTTGGCTTTTAGTTCCTCCTCCCTATTGCGCTTAATGTCCCGCACCTCCATGTAAGAAGATAGAGGCAAGCAGTGGCTTGTCCGAGAGCTGCTCATAAATTGGGGACATACCGAAGTTCCCTTTCTTTCCAGGTGGCAGCACAGGTGCCGTCGGCAGGCACATTAGCACTTCAAGTAGAGTTGACTCGGCTCAGGTGCCATCAGCACCCGCGTGCGTTGCCGCGCGAGCCGCGTGCGGCGCACGTCCCTTTGATCGAAAGGCCAAAAGCCATGCAAGTTCCTTCAATTCTGCGAGGCGAGTCGCGGACTCGTCTCCTCCAAGGAGCAGCTATCGGCGCAGTCGCGTCGATGGTCATCGGATTTTCTTGGGGCGGCTGGATGACTGGCGGCACCGCCATCAAACTTGCGGATGAGCGCGCTAATAACGCCGTCGTGGCAGCCCTTACACCGATCTGCGTGGAGAAATTCATGCAGAACAACGATGCGAAAGCGAACCTGGCAGTCCTGCAAAAGATCTCTTCGAACTGGGAACAAGGTGATTACTTGCAGAAGGGTGGCTGGGCAACACGGCCGGGGGCTACCTCCTCCGACTACCAGCTGGCCAGAGCGTGTGCAGAGAAGTTGGTCCAAATCAAAATTGCAGCCCAATGAACTGAAACGTAGGACCTCAACTGCTGCGTTGAGCCGACATTCTCTGAGTTCGCCAGCGGACTGTGAAGTACCTCACAGACCGCGGTGTTGAAGGACGACAAATTCGGCCACGGTGAGGCCGCTTGGTTGATGATGCTACACGCTGGAACCACACAATGACCGCTCCCCATTACATCAGTGAAGCCAAATCTGACATGCGCGGCATCAAGCCCGGCTGGTACGTGGTCGAGGATGACGGCAACCTCTCTTCTGGACCCTTTTCCAGCCACGAGGCTTGCGTCGCGAGAATCACTCAGCCGACGAACGGGAGGATAGCGCCTAAGTTACAGCGAGGGCCGAACTGAATCACTTTACTCTCTACCGAAATCCGGCGTTGAAGGACGGCGTCGGGAAGTCTAACCAAAACCGCCCGTTTAAAGGATTAACTGTCATGACAGAAACTACTACTGCTACCATCAAAACTAAGACCACGAAGCACGCCGCCTCGTCGTTGATTCCGAATTTCGAGATGCCAAAATTCGACATGTCGAATATGGAAATGCCGGAGGCATTTCGTGAGATGACCGAGAAAGGCGTCGCGCATGCCAAGGACACCTACGCCAAGGCGAGAGTAGCCAGCGAGGAAGCAGCCGACCTGCTCCAAAATACCTGTGTGGCCGTTGCCAAGGGCGCCACAGACTACAATCTCAAGTTAATCGAGATTACCCGTGCTAACACGCGCGCCGCCTTTGACTACGCCCACGAGCTGTTGGGCGTGAAGTCACCGTCGGAGTTTATCGAGCTGTCGACCGCACAGATGCGCAAGCAATTCGATATCGCTTCTGCGCAGAATAGGGAGCTTTGCGCGCTTGCTCAGAAGGTGGCGACTGAGACTGCTGAGTCAATCAAGTCGAGAGTGTCCAAAGCGTTCAACACGGCTCCCTGAATCGCAACGGTTCCGAGGTATCGGACCCACAACAAGCAGCTTTCGAAATAACGATCAGCTTTCCAGTCCAGGCTTTTAGGAGGACACCCATGAAATTCCGACCGCTTCACGACCGCGTTGTCATCGAGCGAATCGATGCCGAGGCGAAGACCGCTGGTGGCATAATTATTCCCGACACCGCCCAGGAGAAGCCGCAGCAAGGCAGGGTTATCGCCGTTGGACCCGGCGGCCGCGACGAGAGCGGCAAGCTCATCCCGATCGACGTCAAAGTCGGCAACCGCATCCTGTTCGGCAAGTGGTCTGGCACCGAGGTCAAAATCGATGATGTCGAGTACCTCATAATGAAGGAGAGCGACATCATGGGGGTGCTGGTCGAAGCCGAGGCCAAGAACGAGACCAGGAAGAAGGCCGCCTGATTGCGCGTTCCAAATTCTTGTCCTGGGGACACCGTGAAGCGGTCGTTTCGTAGGCTGAGAAAACATCGTCACCTTCGGGGTTCGCCCAACAAAACGCACTCCGAGTTGGGATCAAACAAAAAGGAATTCTGAGATGTCTGCCAAAGAAGTTAAATTCTCGGTCGACGCGCGCGACAGAATGTTGCACGGCATCGATACACTTACCCACGCAGTACGCGTGACGCTGGGGCCCAAGGGCCGCAACGTCATACTCGACAAGTCGTTCGGCGCACCACGCATCACTAAGGACGGCGTGACCGTCGCCAAGGAGATCGAGCTTGACGACAAGTTCGAGAACATGGGTGCGCAGATGGTGCGCGAGGTCGCCTCGAAGACCTCCGACCAGGCCGGTGACGGTACGACGACGGCGACCGTCCTCGCTCACGCGATCGTCAGGGAAGGTGCCAAGGCTGTCGCCGCCGGCATGAATCCGATGGACCTCAAGCGCGGTGTCGATCTGGCGGTCGAGGCCATTGTCACTGACCTGCAGAAAAACTCCAAGAATGTCACCTCGAACGAGGAGATCGCCCAAGTCGGCACTATCTCGGCCAATGGCGATGCGGAAATTGGCCGTTTCATCGCTGATGCGATGAAAAAGGTCGGCAACGAAGGCGTGATCACTGTCGAGGAAGCAAAATCGCTCGAGACCGAGCTTGAAGTGGTTGAGGGTATGCAGTTCGACCGCGGCTATATCTCTCCCTACTTCGTCACCAATGCCGACAAA
>DASXJB010000075.1:0-10074 GCA_036497645.1 Xanthobacteraceae bacterium | reverse complement strand
GCTGCCGCACGGCGCCGTCGTGCTGCCGGGACTCGATACCGACCTCGACGAGGACAGCTGGCGGCTGATTGCGGGCGATGAAAGCAAGGGCGCAGCTGCGGCGCCGGGACATCCCCAATTCGCGATGCAAGCGCTGTTGGCACGCATTGGCGTCAAGCGCGACGCGGTGGTCGCCTTGGCTCCGGCGCGCGGACGCGAACGGTTGATCTCGGAGGCGCTGCGCCCCGCGGAAGCAACCGAAAAATGGCGCTCCAATGCCGCCGATGCCGGCTTCACCGCGCACATGACGGCGGCGCTGCACAACGTAAGCGTGATCGAAGCGCCCAATCCCGAGGAAGAAACGCTCGCCGTCGCGGTGGCGCTCCGCGAGGCGGCGCAGGAGAACAAGACCGCAGCTCTCGTCACTTCGGATCGGGCATTGGCGCGCCGTGTCGCCGCCGCGCTCGGTCGCTGGGATATCACCGCAGAAGATTCAGGGGGCGAAGCGCTCGCCGATACGTCGGCCGGTGTTTTTGCCCGGCTTGCTGCGCTGGTGGCGCTGCACGGCGCCGCGCCGGTCGATTTGCTGGCTCTGCTCAAACATCCGTTGCTGCGGCTTGATTTCGAGCGGCGTGAGCGCGCGATCGCCGCACTCGAACGCGCGATCCTGCGTGGACCTCGCCCGCGTCCCGGAACGCGTGGCTTGGCGGGAGCGCTGGAGAGTTTTCGCTACCAGCTCGGCAAGTTCCACCGTGGCGAAGCGAGCGAACTGCATCCGTCCGATCATCGTACTGCGCTAACTGACGATGCACTCGCCGAGGCAACCCAGCTGGTCGCGCGGCTCGCAACCGCGCTTGAGCCACTCGAAGCGATGGACGACGCACGCTACCCACTCGCGGAGTTTGCCCGGCGGCATAGCGCCGTGCTTGCTGCGCTATCGAAACAGCACGATGCGGAGGCGGCGTTTCTCGGTCCAGAGGGAACCAAGCTCGCGGACGCATTCGACGAAGCCGCGGCCAGCAGTGCGGCGGCGCAGCTGCAGCTCGTGAAATCCGAGTATGTGGAATTGTTCAAGGCCATGCTCATGGGAAAGTTCGTGCGGCAGGCCACGGGAACCGGCGCTCAGGTGCGAATTTTGGGTCTGCTCGAAGCGCGGCTCACCGAGAGCGACCGCGTTGTGCTCGGCGGCCTGGTCGAGGGCAAGTGGCCGCCGGAGACCAATTCCGATGCCTGGCTCAGCCGGCGGATGCGGCTTGCGCTTGGACTCGATCTGCCGGAGCGGCGCATCGGGCTTAGCGCTCACGACTTCGCCCAGCTCGTCAACGCCCGCGAAGTGGTGCTCAGCCGGGCTGCGAAGATTGGCGGCGCGCCGGCAATGCCCTCGCGTTTCATCCAGCGCCTTGCGGCGCTGACGGGTGAGCGCTGGAACGAGGTGGTGACGCGCGGCCATCGTTATCTGTCCTGGGCGCGGCAACTGGACCGGCCCGAGCGCATCGCGGCGGCGGCGCAGCCCGCGCCCAAGCCGCCGCGCGCCGCGCGGCCAAAAAGTCTGTCGGTCACCGAGATCGAGGACTGGCTGCGCGATCCGTACACGATTTACGCCAAACATGTGTTGCGGCTGCGCCCGCTCGATCCCGTCGATACCGAACCTGGCGCCGCCGAGCGCGGCAGCATCATTCATACCGCCATCGCCGAATTTACCCAGACCTACGTCAAGGAGCTGCCAGCCGATTCCGTTGGTGCGCTGATTGCGCTGGGCGAGCCGCGCTTTGCCGCCCTGGAGGATTTTCCCGAGGCGCGCGCGTTCTGGTGGCCGCGATTTGCGCGCATCGCGCACTGGTTCGCGCGCTGGGAGACACAACGCCGCGCCAGCATTGCTGCTCTCGCCGCCGAAACCCACGGCAAGATCGAGATTGCGCTGAGCGACGGCACGTTCAAATTGCGCGGCATCGCCGATCGGATCGAACTTTGCCGCGACGGCCGGTACGTCATTTTGGACTATAAGACCGGCGCGGCGCGAACCGAAAAGCAGGTGCGCACGGGCCTGGCCCCGCAGCTCACATTGGAAGCGGCGATGCTGCGCGGTGGCGGCTTTGGCGGCATTGCCGCCGGCGGGTCGGTCGCCGAACTGCTCTACGTGCAGCTGAGAGGCGGCGACCCCGCCGGCGAAGTTAAACCGATCCAATTCAAGGACGGCACCACTCCGGACAACCAGGCCGATCGTGCTTTGGCAAAGCTGACCGAGCTGGCGCGGCACTTCGACGACGACAACACGCCGTATCGCTCGCTGGTCCACCCGATGTGGCGCACGCACTATGGCGACTACGATCATCTCGCGCGCGTGAAGGAGTGGTCGAGCTCGGGCGGCGTTACGGACGATTTTGTTGGTGGCGAATGATCAAGCCGGACATCATCCCGCTTCAGATTCGCGATTTGCAGCGCGCCGTCGCCGACCCCGCGGTCTCGGCCTGGGTCGCGGCCAATGCCGGATCAGGTAAGACGCATGTCCTGGCGCAGCGCGTCATCAACCTCCTCTTGGAAGGCGTCGCGCCCGAGAAAATTCTTTGTATCACTTTCACCAAGGCCGCGGCCGCCAATATGGCCAAGCGCGTGTTCGACACGCTTGCCGAATGGACCACGCTCGACGACGCCGCGCTCGACGAGGCGATCAGCTCCCGCTCCGACCTCGAACCCGATGCCCCCCGTCGCGCTTTGGCGCGGCGTTTGTTCGCCCGGGCACTGGAGACGCCGGGCGGGCTCAAAGTGCACACGATCCATGCGTTCTGTACGCAGCTTTTGCACCAGTTTCCGTTCGAGGCCAATGTCGCCGCGCGTTTTGACGTGCTCGATGAGACCGAACAGACGCAGCTTTTGGAGCGATTAACGCTCGATCTTTTACTCGAGGCGGCGCGAACTGCGGAGAGCCCGATCGGCCGCGCTTTGGCAGCGGCCATCACCGCCGCGTCTGATCAGAGCTTCCGCGACGCCATCCGGGCATCGATCACGGTACGTGAGGCCATCGCACGCTGGTTCATCGATAGCGGCGGCGTGGAAGCGGCAATCGCGGCGATGTCGCGACAACTTGGCCTTGAGCCTGGCGAAACCCGCGACAGCATCGAGGACGAGTTCTTCACTCGATCGCTCATCATTTCGGCGGAATGGCCGGCCGTTGCCGCCGCGCTTGAACAAGGCGGCAAGAGCGATCGCGACCAGGCGCGGCGGTTTCGCCAGCTTGCCTCGTTGTCGAGATCCGACCGCGTCGATGCCTATCTCGACATTTTCTGTACCGCGAATGAGCGCGCCGCGCGGCGGTCGATCGTTACCCAGGCCATCAAAGATAAGGACTTGGTTGAACGGCTCACGGCCGAACAGGCACGGGTCTGTGCGCTATTGGAGCGGCTTCGTGCCGTGATCTGCCGGGACCGCTCGGCCGCGCTGCTCACCATCGCGCACGAGATCCTGCGGCGCTATCAAAGCGAGAAGGATCGCCGCGGTCTCGTCGACTATGACGATCTGATCGACAAGACGCTCGAACTTCTCAGCAACGTCGACGCCGCCTGGGTTCATTACAAGCTCGACTTCGGCGTCGATCATCTTCTGATCGACGAGGCGCAAGACACCAGCAACAAGCAATGGCAGATCGTGCGCAGCCTGGTCGCAGAATTCACCGCCGGCGCCGGCGCGCGGCCCGCGACGCGAACCGTGTTCGCGGTCGGTGATGAGAAGCAATCGATCTACTCGTTCCAGAACGCCGCGCCGAAAGAATTTGCCGAAATGCGCCGCTACTTCGAGCGCACGCATCAAGCCGGCCGGCGCAGCTTCCTGTTTCGCGAGTTCAAGCATTCGTTCCGCTCCGGAGCAAACATCCTTGCCGCCGTCGATGCAGTCTTCAGCGACAAAGCGATTGCGGCGAGCGTCTCGTCCGATGCCGACGGATTTCCCCCGCATATCGCGCTGCCCGAGGCGCCTGTCGGCCTGGTCGAGGTCTGGGAGCCGGTCGAACCGGAAAAAAGCGCCGAGATCGACGGCTGGGATGCGCCATTCGACCAGGTCAGCGAGACCAGCCCGCGGGTGAGACTGGCGCGGCGGATCGCGCGCACCGTGCGGCGGCTTGTCGAAGCCCGGGAGCCGGTCGGGATGGAGGGCCGCGCCTTGCGCTATGGCGACGTCCTGGTGCTGGTGCGCCAGCGCGGCGAATTGTTCGAGGCCATCATCCGCGCGTTGAAAAATGAAAATGTCGAGGTCGCGGGCGCCGACCGTCTCATGCTCACCGAGCATATTGCGGTCATGGATTTGATGGTGCTTGCCGACGCGTTACTGTTGCCCGACGATGATCTGGCGCTTGCCACGGTATTGCGCAGTCCGTTGTTCGGTTTCAGCGACGACGATTTATTTGTGCTGGCTTGGGATCGCGGGCCTATGCCGCTGCGTGCCGCGCTCAGCCGCAGAGCCGGCGAGATGGCGCTGTTCGCGGGGGCGGCGGCGCACCTCGGCACGCTCGCCGAATGGGCCAAGCGCGAGACGCCATTCGATTTTTACGCGCAGGTGCTGGGCGCCGGCGGCGCCAGGCGCCGCTTTCTCGCCCGCCTCGGCCCCGAGGCCAACGATGCGCTCGATGAGTTTCTCAATCTGGCGCTTGAATATGAACGCCGCGAGACGCCTTCGCTGCAGGGCTTTCTCGCCTGGCTGCGCCAAGCGCGCGCCGAGGTGAAGCGCGACATGGAGATCGCCCGCGACGAGGTGCGTGTCATGACCGTTCATGGCGCCAAGGGTCTTGAAGCGCCGCTGGTGATCCTGGCTGACACCATGACCCCGCCAGCTGGACCGCGGCAGCCGCGGCTTCTGACGCTCTCCGGCAGTGCCGTGGTCTGGGCAGGGAAAAAAGCCGACGACTCGTCCGCAATGGCAAGCGCGCGGCAGGCGGCGCTCGCCGAGGCGCGCGACGAATATCGGCGGCTCCTTTATGTGGCGATGACCCGCGCCGCCGATCGGCTGATCATTTGCGGCGCCGAGGGCGAAAGAAGGCGGCCGGACGGTTGCTGGTACGACCTCGTCCGCGCGGCGCTCGATCCGCAGCTGGTCGAGGAGACTGACGGCGGCGAGAAAGTTCTGCGGTTCGGCCGGCCCGCGGCATGGTCCGCCCCAGCGGGGGCGCCGGGCGCGCCGGCCAAAACCGCAGAGACGGAATTGCCATCCTGGCTGCGGCAGGCTGCGCCGGTTCGACCGCCTCGGGTTACGCCATTGGCGCCCTCCTCGGCTTTTGACGAGGAGATCGGACGGACAGTGCCGGGTGCCGCGGGCGATCGGCACAAGGCATTGCAGCGCGGACAGATCGTGCATCGGCTCATGCAGTCGCTGCCCGACATTGCGCCGGCGGCGCGCAGGCCGGCGCTTGAGCGCTATCTCGGCAATGCCGCCCGGGACCTTTCGCCGGACGAGCGTGCCGAAATCGTGCGGCACGTTCTTGCAATTCTCGAAGACGACAAGTTTGCCGATGTCTTTGCCGCGGGAAGCCGCCCGGAGGTGCCGATCGTCGGCCGAATTTCGCGACCAGATTGCGAACCCGTTCTTGTCGCCGGTCAAGTGGACCGGTTGATCGCCACAGACGACGCTGTCCTCGTCGTCGATTACAAGACCGACAGCGTTGTGCCGGGCCGCCTGGACGACGTGCCGCCCGCCTACATCGCGCAGCTGGCGCTGTATCGAGCGGTCCTGGCGCGCATTTATCTAGGCAAAAGCGTGCGCGCAGCGCTCATCTTCAGCGCCGTGCCGGTTTTGCTGGAGATTCCCGGGTCGACCCTGGATGCCGCGCTCGAAACTCAGCTCGCCCAGCATGGAACGCAGCGCAGTCACGCTCCGGTAACCGCGGCTTGACGCCCAAGCAACGCATTCATACGTTCAGCGCCCGATTCATTGGGCGGCCGATTCTGCACTTTTCCCAGAACCGACGACTCCCTGAAAGACGAGGTATTCCATGGTCGAGAAGGTAACCGATGCCACGTTTGAGAAGGACGTGCTCAAGGCGAGCGGTCCTGTGGTCGTTGATTTCTGGGCGGAATGGTGCGGCCCGTGCCGGATGATCGCGCCGGCGCTTGAAGAGATTTCCAACTCGCTCAATGGCAAGGTGAAAATCGTCAAGCTCAATGTCGATGAGAACCCCGGCACGGCGGCGAAATACGGCATCATGTCGATTCCGACATTCATGCTGTTCAAGGACGGCCAGCTGGCATCGCGCCAGATCGGCGCGCAGCCGAAGCAGAAGCTCGAGCAGTGGATTAGCGGCTCGATCTGATTTGCTTGTCTTGATCAAGCGGGCAGCGTCGCCCTTTTCCGCCTCGTCATTGCGAGGAGCCCCGACAGGGGCGACGAAGCAATCCAGAGGCGTATAGCGCACATAAAATCTGGATTGCTTCGCTGGCGCTCGCAGTGACGCGCGCGCCGCACGCTAGTGCCGGAAATGCCGCGTGCCGGTAAACACCATGGCGATGTCGTGGGAGTCGGCGGCAGCGATCACTTCATCGTCGCGCATCGATCCGCCAGGCTGGATCACCGCAGTCGCGCCAGCTTCGACGGCGACCAGCAAACCGTCGGCGAACGGGAAAAAAGCGTCGGAAGCGACCACCGACCCTTTGGTGGCAGGCTCTTTCAGCCCCGCTTCGCGTGCGGCGTCCTGCGCCTTGCGCGCCGCGATCCGCGCGGCATCGACGCGGCTCATCTGGCCGGCGCCGATGCCCACCGTCGCCAGGTCTTTGGCATAGACGATCGTATTCGACTTGAGGTGCTTGGCGACACGGAACGCAAAACTGAGATCGCGCAATTCGGCATTGGTCGGCGCACGCCGGGTGACCGGCCGCAAATCCATATCGTCGACCACCGCATTGTCGCGGGTCTGCACCAGAAGTCCGCCGGCAACCGTCTTCGCCGTCAAACCGGCGGCGCGCGCATCGGGCAGCCCACCGGCAAGCAGAAGCCGCAAGTTCTTCTTCGCTGCGACAAGCGCGATCGCCTCCTCGGTCGCATCCGGGGCGATGATCACTTCGGTGAAAATCTCGGTAATGGCGCGCGCCGCCGCGGCATCGAGCGTGCGGTTGAGCGCGATGATGCCGCCGAATGCCGAGGTGCGGTCGCAGGCAAAGGCCCGGCGATAGGCATCGACCAGGCTCTCGGCTTCCGCCACGCCGCAGGGATTGGCGTGCTTGATGATGGCGCAAGCGGCGGTGCGCGCCGGATCGAACTCGGCGACGCATTCGTAAGCCGCGTCGGTGTCGTTGATGTTGTTGTAGGAGAGCTGCTTGCCCTGGATCTGTCGCGCGGTGGCAACGCCAAAGCGCAGCTCGGGCGTACGATAGAACGCCGCCGACTGATGCGGGTTCTCACCATAACGCAACGCTTCTACAAGCCGGCCGCCGAACGCGCGATAATCGGGCGCGAACTCCTTGATCGCGCCGGCGAACCAATTGGCGATCGCTGCATCATAGGCAGCGGTGCGCGCATAGGCCTTGGCGGCGAATCGCCGGCGCAGCGTCAGGCTCGTGCTGCCGTTGTGGCGCTCGAGCTCCTCGATCAGCGCGGCGTAATCGCTTGCGTCGACCAGCACCGCAACATCGTCGTGATTCTTGGCGGCGGCGCGGATCATCGCCGGGCCGCCGATGTCGATGTTCTCGATGCACGCGGCAAAATCGCCGCCGCCGGCGACCGTCGCTTCGAAGGGATATAGATTCACAACCACAATATCGATCGGGCGGATTTTGTGCGCCCGCATGGCTTCGACATGTTCGGAATTGCCACGCCTTGCCAATAATCCGCCGTGCACCGCCGGATGCAGCGTCTTGACGCGGCCGTCCATCATTTCCGGAAAGCCGGTGAGCTCGCTGACATCGAGCACTTTCAACCCGGCATCGCCGAGAATCTTGCGCGTGCCGCCGGTCGAAATCAGCTCAATGCCGAACCCGGCAAGCGCGCGCGCGAAATCCACCACGCCCGATTTGTCGGAAACCGAAACCAGCGCGCGCGAGGCGCGGCGCAAATTGTCGCTCATCGTGGTCCTATATGCGTTCCATTTGTTTAATCGGAACTATTCTCATAACGGCAGTCTTATAATGGCAGTCTTGGCTCCTCCTCGTCCGCTTGCCGCGTAGCGCCGCCGTTCGCGCCCACCGAAGGATGGGCTTGCAGCAGCCATTGGACCCGCGCGGCCGTGCGCGCATGTCCGCGAATGACCAGTTGCAAGGTTCGGCGCGGCCCCTCGCTTCCAGCAAGGTAGACGCTATCCTCGAGTTCGACCTGGTCGTGATGCGCGCTAAACGTCCACAATTCCTTGTTCGGTGTCATCAGCATGACGCCATGCCCGTCGGTCAGACGCGTCGCCCTCACCGTGGGATGGAGGTGGAAGCGGATGGCGAATTCGTCGCGCGTGCTGTGCACCCGCGACTCGCCGTCGGCGTCCAGGAAAATATCCTCACCTTCGAGCCGCATGCCGTCAGTCGACAAGATCAAAACGCGCTCGTGGAGAATGCCGAAGCGCGCGGCGTAGCCGTCGTGCATCGCGCGCAAGGCAATCGTATCGGAACTCTCCTCGCGGTTCACCGTCACGCGCGTTGGGCCGCCGACAATCGGGGAACCGCCGAGCATGCGCCGAAACGTCGCCAATTCAACAAAGCGCGCCGAAGACGCATCGTTGAATGTCACCGTGGAGTGCGCGGCCGTGGCCCGCGCGATCGGGCGCCAGTTCTCCCGGCCAATCGTCGGCATGCCGCAATTGACGATGATCAGGCTCTGCCTCGGCGCGGAGAACTCGAACGACAGGCATCCGGCGTGGGCATCGAGACTCATCTCGATTGGCGGGGCGCATCCGGTATCGACAACGGCAACGGCGCCGCCTGCCGCCAACCGCTGGTAGCCCGAATAGGGTGCATTGGCGAATGGCGCGCCGCGGGCCTCATCATAGGCCAATAGCGTCAGCAGCAGATCGGCGGGCGTCGCGCCCATGCCGTTGAAATGCGCGAAAGTGCCCTCGGAATGGCGGAAGAAGCGGAGCATCGGCATCATGCGGTCGATCGCATTTTGCAGCGCCTGCGGCGGTGCGATATTGCGCGAGGCGAAGGCTTGGCGCAGCGGCAACAAGTCCAGCAGGATTTCAATGACCGCGCCGGGATCGCGGCTGGCATGCCCACCATCGGGAAGAATCTGCCGCTCGAGTTCGCCTTTGAGGCGTTCAGTCATCGATTTGATATGACGCGACTGACCGGCAATGCAGAGCGCGGCGTAGCTCAGCGCGATCACGGCCTGCAAGCGCGCGACGCCACGCCGCGCATCACCGGCGGTGTGGCGGAGATAACGGACCTGACGCAGCAGACTTCGCAGATACCGCCGATAAAAGCGCACATCAGCGTCCTGCAAAACCAGAGTCGACTGGCTGAGCCAGGAGATGATGCGGCGCGCCACCACGTCCGGACGCCAGCCGATCGAGTGCCAGCCACCCTGGAATGAAATCCACTCGTCGACCAGTGCGCGCGCATTGGCGCGTGTTATTCCAGATTCGGCGGCGCGCAAATGGCGAAGCCAGCCGAAGCCCAGCAACGCCGCAGCCCATTCGTCCGATGGCGGCTCCATCTCGAAAATCGAGCGCCGGTCGCAAACCACGACCTTTCCGGCGAAGGCGAAGCGTCCGGAATAGATTTCGGTGGCCCGGGTTGCGTCGGCGGTGCGCAGATCCTGCGGCGCGATTACGAGGCGGTCGGACTTGAGCGGCGTGAACGGCCAGCGAAACAGCGGGTGGCCGTTGGCGCGGCCGGCGATGCGCCGCAACGCGCCGCGAAGCAGAAGCCACGACAGCTTCGCATGGTTCGCGACCGCAATGCGCGACATCGTCTTCGCTCGCCCTCTCTGCACACCCCTCCCGCGCGACCATAACGAAACGCTCGCGCCCCGGCCAATGGTGGCCCAAACTCTTAGGTTTACTGGTCTTTTAGCAGCCGGGCGGCATAGAAACCATCGATCCCCGCAAACCGCGAATCGCTATCGGGAAAGTGGCACGGCAAGGTTCGCAGGTCGCCATCTTTGCTGATGAAGTCCCCGCAGCCGAAGACTTCGGCA
>DASXJB010000074.1:0-69045 GCA_036497645.1 Xanthobacteraceae bacterium | reverse complement strand
CGCGGCGATTTCGCTAACATGTTCCTGTTCGATATTGGCCCCGGCAAATCGACGGCGCCGCAGCGCCATCTCTACGAAGAAGTTGTCTACGTGCTCGAAGGCCACGGTTCGACGCAGCTCGAATTCATGGACGGCAGCCGCCGCAGCTTCGAATGGGGCGAGAAAAGCCTGTTCGCCATTCCGCTCAATGCCAGATACCGCCATTTCAACGGCAGCGGCACCGAGCGCGCGCTTCTTGTCAGCACCACAAATCTGCCGATGGTGATGAATGTCTTCCACAACGAAGATTTCATCTTCGGCTGCGACTTCGATTTCAGCGAGCGCGCGGGGAAGCAGGAATATTTCGCCGGCGAAGGAAGCCTCATCACAGTGCGGCCCGGCAATCACATGTGGGAAACCAATTTCGTGCCGGATTTGATCGCGATCGAGCTGAAAAGCTGGGGCGATCGCGGCGCTGGCGGCACCAATATCATGTTCGTGCTCGCCGACGGCACGATGCACGCCCACATCTCGGAAATGCCGGTCGGTACCTACAAAAAAGCGCATCGGCACGGGCCGAGCTTTCACGTCATGTGCGTGATGGGCCAGGGTTTCTCATTGCTGTGGTACGAGCACGAAAAGGATTTTCGCCGCATCGATTGGAAACACGGCATGGTGCTGGTGCCGGCCGACCGGCAATTTCATCAACATTTCAACACCGGGCCCGCGCCGGCCCGCTATCTCGCCACCGCGGTCGGCGGGCTGCGCTATCCGACGATGCGCGCCCAACGCGTTTCATTGCTCGGCGCGAGCGAGGGCGACACGCCGGCGGTGTCGAAAAGCGTCAAGGAAGGCGGCGATCAGATCGAATACGAAGATCAGGACCCGCGCATCCACCGCATCTGGCTCGAGGAGATGCGAAAGAATGGCGCGCCGCCGCGCATGGAGAAATACATCCCGACGCCCGCGGAAATGAAGGCGGGCTGACGCTGCGCCGGAAACGTCAGATCAAATACGGACGGTCGGCATTTGTCTGCCGGCGCAGCCGAACGGGGTCCGATTTAGTTCGGGACCCCGCAGTGTTTATGTCTTGCTGATCGGCTCAGTAGCCAAGATTGAATTCGGCCCCGGAGTCGCGATTGGCAGCAGTTCCCGTTTTTTGTTCGCCGTTGGGATAGTGTTCGGCGCTCTGGGTTGCGACGTAGCCCTGGGCGGGACGATGCAGCCGCTGCGCCAGAGCAGGTGTGGCGACTGTCGCAACAGCTAAAGCAGCAATGGCGATCTTAGCTTTAAGGGACTTCATTCACGTTCTCCATTGTCGGGTCGCCCGCCCTGCATAACTGCACCTATTTTTGCGGCGCACAAGGAACAGAATGTCACTAATAGCTCAAGATTTATCACTAAAATATCATCACGTTAGGCGGAATGGTCGGAAACAAAACTGCAAGCAAATATCGCGGTGCAAAATGCATAAAAAATGGGCTCGGAAAAATTCTTTGACGCAAACCCCTTAAGGCGCCGCCTGGTTGGAAGAGTAGCAATTCTTCGCCCGTTTCTGATTACGCAGGCCAATTACGCAGGCGAGGTATTTTAAAATGCCTGCGACGTTTTTGTTGTCAGTGGCATGTGGCGTTCACCCCGCGGACGGCGGACGAACATGAATGGACTTAAGCAAAAATCACGACAGACTTGCCTTAATCCGTTCACCAATTTATCGACCGGTGCACGCAAGCCGCGTCGAACCGTCTTGATTGAACCAAAGTGCGGCGAGAGACTTCTATGCTTGGGGTTCGCAGGCATTCGGGTATCGGCATGTTTTTCAGTAAAATGTGTGTAGGCACGGCGCCTGACGGTGCTTGGCTTCGCGCTTGCGCGTTTGCTGCCGCGCTCGCTCTACCGCTCGCTGCACCGGCGAGCGCCAACATCCTCATCACCATCGACAAAAGTACGCAGCAGATGTCGGTCGCGGTCGACGGCGCGCAACGCTATGTCTGGCCGGTCTCGACCGGGCGTCCCGGCTTTGCCACGCCAAGCGGCACGTTCAAGCCGAACCGCATGGACGCCGATCATTATTCCCAGGAATGGGACAATGCGCCGATGCCGCATGCCATTTTCTTCGACCTGGATGGTCACGCCATCCACGGCTTTTTCGATGTGAAACATCTCGGCAGCGCGGTATCCCATGGCTGCGTGCGGCTATCGCCGGACCACGCGCAGACGCTGTTCAGCCTGGTCAAGGCGGAAGGGATGGGCGAGACCAAGGTCGTGGTCGCCGGCCGCACCCCGGGCGGCGACAACGCGCCCGTGGCGCGCTCGCGTCTGCCGCTTAGTGAGACCGTGTCGTCGGAGCCCACCCAAATCCCGCCCGGTTATGGCCCCGAGTCTTCGCCCTATTACGGTGACCGCAGTTATGGCCAGCCCAGTTACCAGCCCGGTTACGCGCAGCGTTCCTATGCCCGGCCCTATCAGGGTCAGTCCTATTACGGGCAGTCGTATAACGCCCAGCCGGGCTATGCATCGCCCTCCTACACGCCACCGTCCTACGCACCGCCGTCCTATAGCCCGCCAGGTTACTGGCAGCGGTAACGCATTGCGCTTAGCGAATGGCCAAGAGCGAATAGGGAATGGCGAGTAGCGAATAGCGAAGGCCGTGTCGGTGTTCGCTACTCGCTACTCACCACTCACATTGCTGCCGAAAGGATCACAACAATGCCGGATATTGCCCGCTCTAGCTTCGCTGCTCTCGCGCTCGCCGCCCTTTGCGCCGGGCCGGCCGGCGCAGCGCTAATCACGCATAAGGATCTATCATTGGACGTCGCCAAGACTATTGCCGAGGCGGCGGTCGCCGCCTGCGCGGCGAAGACCTACGCCGTTTCCGCGGTGGTGGTCGACCGCGACGGCGAAACCATCGTCGAGATGCGCGGCGACGAAGCCGCGCCGCATACGATGGAAAATGCCCGGCGCAAGGCTTACACCGCGATGACTTTCAGACAGCCGACGGCCGAATACGCCAAGAAGCTGCAGGATCCCACTTCGGTCGCCCATCAGCAGGTGACGCTGCCGAATGTCATCGCCATTCCGGGCGGGCAGCCGATCAAAATCGGCAATCAGGTGGTCGGCGGCGTCGGTGTGTCCGGTTCGCCCGGCGTCGACGATGACTGCGTTAATGCCGGTCTCGACAAGGTGAAGGACGAGCTGAAGTAGTGTCGGCCGATTTGCCGCTCACATCGGCTTCTGAAACTTCAGCACGAAATTGTCGACCGGCATATCGCGCTTGAAGCTCGGGAAATCGTGCGGGTCTGCGGCATTGCGCCAGAAATCGCCGGTGGCGATGAGCTTGAAACCGGCGGCTTCGACTTCCTGGCGCAAAGTAGCCTCCTCGATGCGATGAAGCGTCTTGCCGACTGAGACGCCTTCGCCGGGCAGCGCCGAATGATCGGCAATGACGAGAGTACCGCCGGGCTTGAGCGCGGCGAACAATTTGCGGTTCATCTGCCCGCGATCGACCTCCATGTAGGTCGTGTCGTGGTAGTAAAATAGGAACGTGATCAGATCGAAGTCCTGCACACCGGCGGGAACCGGATCGTCGAACGGCGCGGTGCCGGCGACGGCATTCTTCATCGCCGGCGTCGCCAGCCGCGCCTGGAAAGCGGTTTTGGCGCGCTCGCCAAGGTCGGCCGGATTTTGCGCAAAGACGACCCCGTTCGGCGCCACCGCCCGCGCCATCAATTCGCTGCTGTAGCCGCCGCCCGCGCCCATATCGAGCACCTTCATGCCTGGACGCGGCGCGGCAAAGGTGAGGAACGGAGTCGGATCGCGGCGCTTGTCGGCGTCGCGGTCGGCCTCGCTGCGGTCTGGCGCCGCGACTAGGCCCGCGTAATCCGGCATGGTCTGCGCCGCGGCGCGGCCGAACGCGGCGGCGGCGACACAGGCAGCCGCCGCGATCGTTGCGGCAATCAGAAAATGTGGGCGCATGCGTGGTGCAGTTGCTACTCCGGTCATTCAATGGCTCCGCCAATCTTTCCAATGCTGTGGAAATATAGGCGAAAGGGCTGTGGAAATGTGACAAACAAAGCGTGGATCGCGCGGTGAATATTTTCGGCATTTGCGGGAATAAACGACTGAGCCGCCGTCCTTGTGAATTTGGTGGAAAGCTTTGAAAACTATTGATGCTGCAATGAATTACCAACCGCTTCCGCACGCGGCGGATACCAGGATCGGCACGCTGACAGTCGATGAACAATCAGCGTTGCGCGTCGCGGACCGCTTTGCCGAGGCGTTCTTTGCCGACGAGGTTGCGGTCAGCCTTGTGGATGCGGGGCACGGCCGATGGCGCGTGACGTTCTACTTCCGCTCCAATGTCAACACGGCCGCGGTACGCGCTTTGGCGATGTCTGCGGCCGGCGCCGCCGCGGGCAAGGCGCTGCGCTTCAAGCGCGTCGCCGCCAAGGATTGGGTTGCCGAGAGTCTCCTCGGGTTAAAGCCGATCACGGCGGGACGCTTTGTCGTTCACGGCGCGCACGATCGCGGCTGCGCGCCGCCCAACCAAATCGGGATCGAAATCGAGGCGGCGCAGGCCTTCGGCACCGGTCATCACGGCTCGACGCGCGGCTGCTTGCTGGCGCTGGATCGGCTGTGCAAGTCGGCAAAAGCACGACGCATTCTCGATCTCGGCACCGGCAGCGGCGTGCTGGCGATCGCCGCCGCTAAGAGCCTGCGTCGCCGCGTGCTGGCGAGCGATATCGATGCGCAGGCGGCGCGGATCGCGCGCGACAATGCAAGGCTTAATCGCTGCGCTGGATTGGTTCGAGTCTGCCGCGCCAATGGTCTTGCGGCGGCGGATATTCGCGCCAGTGCGCCGTTCGATCTGGTCTTCGCCAATATCCTGCTCGCGCCGCTGCAAAAACTCGGCGCACCCTTGACCAGGATTGTCGCGCCGCGCGGCCGCGTCATTCTGTCGGGCCTGTTGAACGCCCAGGCCAGCGCCGCGCGCGCCTTTTATCCGCATTTCACGCTCAAGCGGCGCATCGCGGTCGGCGGCTGGACCACTTTGGTTCTTTCGCGCGCCGCTGTTGTCCGCAACGGATCGCGCCCTTAGATTGCGGTTCCTATGTTCGAAGCGCAATTCCAGTCGTTCGAAGACCGCAGCGAGCGCGCCGCCGGCGCGCCGCGGCTCGCTGCGCTGCGCGCCGAATTGAAACGCCGCGGGCTTGACGGCTTCGTCGTGCCGCGCGCCGACCGTTATCAGAACGAATATGTGCCGCCCTGCGCCGAGCGACTCGCCTGGCTGACCGGCTTCACGGGCTCGGCCGGCGTCGCCATCGTGCTCGCCGACCGCGCGGCGATTTTCGTCGACGGCCGTTACCTGGTGCAGGTGCGCGAAGAGGTCGATACCGCGACATTCGCAGTCGAGCATCTGGTCGAACATCCGCCGGCGGCCTGGATCGAGGAGAATCTGCCGTCGGGCGCAAAGCTCGGCTATTCGCCGTGGCTGCATACCGTGGACGGCGCCGAGCGCCTCGCCAAAGCAGCCGATGCAGCCGGCGGCAGCCTAATTGCGGTCGCCGACAACCCGCTTGACCCACTCTGGCAAACGCGGCCGAAGGCGCCGCTCGGCGCCGTGGTGTTGCACGATCTGCGCTATGCCGGCGAAGACGCTGCCGCCAAACTCGCGCGTGTTCAGGAGACCTTTGGAAAGCGCGCCGATGTGCTGATCGTCTGCGACCCGCAAGCGGTGTCCTGGCTATTCAATATCCGCGGGTGCGACGTACCGCATGTGCCGGTAGTGCTCGCGTTCGCCACGGTGCAACGCTCTGGCCGGCCGGCGATCTATATCGAGCCCCGCAAACTCGCCGGCGCGGCGCGCGAGCGGCTCGAAGCGCTGGCCGTTGTTCGCGCGACGGCGGATTTTGAAAAGGATCTTGCCGCGCTGGGCAAAGCTGGGCGCGCTGTAATGCTGGATCCTGCTTTGTGCCCCGACGCCATCGCCCGGGCCGTGACCGAGAGCGGCGGCAAAATCGTGCGCGCGGCCGATCCGATCGCGCCCATGAAGGCGGTGAAGAATGCGGCCGAGATCGCTGGCGCGCGCGCGGCGCAACTGCGTGACGGCGCGGCGGTGACGCGCTTTCTCGCCTGGTTCGATCGCGAAGCGCCGCGCGGCATGCTGACCGAAATCGGCGCGGTCGAGGCCCTGGAGAGTTTCCGCCGCGACACCGGGCTTTTGAAGGATATTTCGTTTCCCACCATTGCCGGCGCCGGGCCGGATGGCGCCATCGTGCATTACCGCGTCACCCGCCGGACCAACCGGCGTGTTGCACCGGGCGAATTGTTCTTGATCGATTCCGGCGGCCAATACGAGGACGGGACCACCGACATCACCCGCACCGTCGTAATCGGCACGCCGAGTGCGGACATGCGCAGGAACTTCACGCTTGTGCTCAGGGGTCATATCGCGATCGCACGCGCGGTGTTTCCCGACGGCACCACCGGCGCGCAGCTCGATCCGCTGGCGCGGCAATTTCTGTGGCGGGACGGACTGGATTTCGATCATGGTACCGGCCATGGCGTCGGCAGTTATTTGTCGGTCCACGAAGGACCGGCGCGGATTTCAAAGTTGGGCGCCGCGCCGCTCAAACGCGGCATGATCTTGTCAAACGAGCCCGGCTATTACCGCGCCGGCGCCTATGGCATTCGCATCGAAAATCTTGTCCTCGTCATCGAAGCGACGCCGGTTGCGGATGCGGAAAAGCCGCTGAACGCTTTCGAGACCCTGACACTGGCACCGATCGACCGGCGGCTTGTCGAGCCGTTCTTGATGACGGCAGAAGAGATCGCCTGGCTCGATGCCTACCATGTCCGTGTGTGCGATATGCTCGTGCCGCTCGTGGACGAGCCAACGCGCACGTGGCTGCGCGGCGCCTGCGCGCCGTTAACAACAAATTGAAGCCGCCGCAGTGCGTTTCCCACGCCAGCTTTGAGAGCGGAACTTTTGCGCCGAGCGGACGTTTGTTTGGGTGCGGCTTTCGGCATGGGAAACGCGAGGCAACACCATGTTATCGACCATTCTGATTATCGTTCTGATCCTGTTGTTGATCGGCGCCTTGCCGACCTGGCCCTACAGCGCCGAATGGGGTTATTACCCCGGCGGCGGCCTCGGGCTGATACTCGTGATCGTGATCATTCTGGCGTTGATGGGACGACTCTGAGCGACTCTGTCGTATGCGCGCTGGCGTATGAACGAACGCGGCTCAGCGAATGAGCTTCACCCATTCGTCTTCGGTCAGAACTGCGACGCCAAGCTTCTTGGCATCGGCCAATTTTGAGCCGGCGCCGGGGCCGGCGACGACGTAGTCGGTCTTCTTCGACACCGAGCCCGACACCTTGGCCCCGAGTCGCTCGGCCGAGGCCTTGGCCTCATCCCGCGTCATTCTCTCGAGCGTTCCGGTAAACACCACGGTCTTGCCGGCGACCGCCGAATCGCTGCGCGGCTTTGCCGCCTCGCGAATGTTCACTTCCTTGGCAAGCCGTTCGACACGGCGGCGATTATGCGCTTCGCCGAAATAATCGCGCAGGCTGTCGATCACGGTGTCGCCGATCTGATCGAGCGCGTCCATGTCCGACCTGACGTCTTGCTCGTCTTTGGCAAGCTTGAGGCAGGCCTCATGAAAGGCCTGCCACGTGCCATAGCCGCGCGCTAACGCCACGGCCGTGGTCTCGCCGACATGGCGGATGCCGAGCGCGTAGATGAACCGCTCCAGCGCGATCTCGCGCCTGGCGGAAATTGCGGCAAACAGGTTGCGCACGGAGGTTTCGCCGAAACCTTCAACGTCTTGGAGGTGAATTTTGCTGTTGCGGTCCTCGAGCGTGAAAATGTCGGCCGGCTCCTTGACCCAGCCGTTTTCGTAGAACAGCTCGATCTGCTTTTCGCCAAGCCCATCAATGTCGAAGGCGCGGCGCGAGACGAAATGCTTGAGATGCTCGACCACCTGATAGGGACAGGCAAGTCCGCCTTGACAACGAAAGATCGCCCCTTCCTCGCCTGTCGCCGTTTCGTCACGCTTCAAGTCGGTCTTAAGAGGGCATGGACACTTTGTCGGAAACTTGTATGGCTTTGAATCTCGAGGATGATCACCAACAACGCTAAGTATCTGCGGAATGACGTCGCCAGCACGCTGTACGATCACCATATCGCCTTTTCTGATGCCGAGGCGCTCGATTTCATCGGCATTATGCAAGGTGGCGTTTTGCACGACGACGCCCCCGACCGTTACGGGTTGAAGTTTAGCAACGGGTGTGCTCGCGCCGGTGCGGCCGACTTGAATAACGATATCCTCGATTTTTGTGATTGCCTGTTCAGCCGGAAATTTGTGCGCAATCGCCCAGCGCGGCGAGCGCGAGACAAAACCGAGGCGCTCCTGCCAATCGAGGCGGTCGACCTTGTAGACGACGCCGTCGATGTCGTAGTCCAGCGTCCCGCGCTGCGCCTCGATTTCGCGGTGAAATTTCAGCAAAACGTCGAGCCCGCGGCACAATTTGGTCAGCGGGTTGGTTTTAAAGCCACAGCGCTCGAACCATTTGATCATGCCGGACTGCGTATCAGCCGGCATTTCACTCATCTCGCCCCAGGCATAGGCGAAAAAGCCGAGCGGGCGCGACGCCGTGATCGAGGGGTCTTTCTGGCGCAGTGAGCCGGCCGCGGAATTGCGCGGATTGGCAAAGATCTGGCTGCCCGTTTCGGCCTGCCGCTTGTTCAGCGCCAGGAAGGCGTGCTTCGTCATGTAAACTTCGCCGCGCACCTCGCAGATCGCGGGAATGCCGCTACCTTTGAGCCGCTGCGGAACGTCGGCGAGCGTTCTGATATTGGCGGTGACGTCTTCGCCTTCATTGCCGTCGCCGCGCGTCGCGCCGGTGACCAGCGCGCCGCGCTCGTAGCGCAATGACATCGACAGGCCGTCGATCTTCGGCTCGGCGGAAAACGCAATCTCCTCGTCGTCGGACAGCCGCAAAAACCGCCGGATGCGGCCGACGAAGGCGCGCACGTCATCTTCGGCGAAAGCGTTATCGAGGGAGAGCATCGGCACCGCATGGCGCACCTTGGCGAATCGGGCCGAGGGCGCGGCGCCGACGCGCTGCGTTAGGCTCGTCGCGGTGCGCAGTTGCGGAAAATGGGCTTCGATGGCGCTGTAGCGCTGCCGCAGCCGGTCATATTCGGCGTCGCTGACGCTCGGCGAGTCTTCCTGGTAATAGCGCCGGTCATGCGCGGCGATTTCGCCTTCCAGCCGCGCGTGCTCGGCCTTGGCTTGTGCGGCGGTGAGCTCATCCATCGCAATTTTGGAAGCGTCCTTGGGTGCCATTCTGGCGATAATCCGTCGTTCCGGATCCGGCCACGCCGGCATCCCGGAATTAATAATCACGCATGCCGGTATTGTGTACTACCCCGCGGCGCGGATCAGGCGTTCGGCAGCGGCGCGGGCCTCGGCGGTGATTTCCGCGCCCGCGAGCATGCGTGCAATCTCCTCGCGGCGGCGTTCGCCTTGCAGTTCGGCAATCCGGGTGGCAACCCGTTTGCCGCGGGCGAATGCGTCCTTGGTGATGAGGTAATGGCGCTCGGCCCGCGCCGCCACTTGCGGCGCATGCGTCACCGCAATCACTTGAACGCCGGCGGCGAGGCGGGCGAGCCGCACGCCGATCGAATCGGCCACTGCGCCGCCCACACCGGTATCGATCTCGTCGAATACCAAAGTCGGCGCTGAACCGCGGTCGGCCAGCACCACTTTGAGTGCCAGCAGAAAGCGGGCGAGTTCGCCGCCGGAGGCCACTTTCATCAAGGGGCCAGGCCGCGTCCCAGGATTGGTGCGAACCCAGAACTCTATTCGATCGATGCCGTTGGGACCCTCGCTGTCGCTGCTGATCGCCGTCGAAAACTCCGCCCGTTCGAGCTTGAGCGGCTTGAGCTCGGCATTCGCCGCCTTGTCGAGCGCTTGCGCCGCGCGGTGGCGCGCGGCCGAGAGTTTTTCGGCGGCCGCCCGATATCGCGCCGTGGCCTCGCGCGCCTCGCGCTCCAGAGCGGCGAGCCGCTCGGCTCCGGCGTCAATCAATCCCAGATCGCTTTCGTAGCGGCGGGCGAGCGCCGCTAATTCGTCGACCGGCGCATTGTATTTTCGGCCGGCGGCGCGCAGCGCAAACAAGCGCTCCTCGATTTTTTCCAGTTCCTGCGGGTCGTAATCGGCGAGTTGCAAAGCCTGTTCGAGCTGCAAGCGCGCCTCGTCCAATGCAGTGAGCGCCGCATCGATAGCTTTAGTCACCGGCTCGAGCAGCGTCGGCGCCTGTGCGGCCCGCCGCTCTAGGCGCCGTACGGCGGCCGCAAGCGGCGTTACCGGCGAGTTCGGGCCGGCAAGGCTGTCGTGAGTCGAGCGCAGATCATCGGCGACTTTCTCCGCCTGCATCATCGCGGCGCGGCGTTCCGCAAGCGCGGATTCCTCGCCAGGCTGCGGCGCCAGGAGGCCGAGCTCTTCGACGGCATGGCGCAGCCACTCGGCCTCGCGGCTGGCGCGCTCAACGTCGGCACGGTGGCTTTGCACCGCCGCTTCGCGCTCGCGCCATTGCCCCCACAGGTCCGCGACTGCGGCGGCCTCCCCCTCGATGCCGCCATAGGCATCGAGCAGGCCGCGATGTGTAGCCGCTTCGACGAAGGCGCGTTCATCGTGCTGACCGTGGATTTCGACGAGTGCGGCGCCAAGCGCGCGCAATACCTGCACGCTGACCGGCTGATCGTTGACAAAGGCGCGGGTGCGGCCATCGGCAAATTGCACCCGGCGCAGAATGAGCTCGTCCTCGCCGCTCAGGCCGTTGTCGGCAAGAAGCATGCGCGCCGGATGGTCCTGGCCGATTTCAAAAGCGGCAATCACCTGACCTTGCTCGGCGCCGTCGCGCACCAAGGTCACGTCGCCGCGCGCGCCGAGCGCAAGGGCAAACGCGTCGAGCAGTATAGATTTGCCGGCGCCGGTTTCGCCGGTCAGCGCGGCAAGACCGGAGCCGAAATCGATGTCCAGCCGATCGATAAGGACGATGTCGCGGATGGAGAGCCGGGCGAGCATTCGGAGGTCGGAGGTCGGAGATCAGCGATCAGAGGTCAGATGATATGAGCGATTCTCTATTCTGTCCTCTGACATCCGACATCCGGACGTCATCCGTTTTGCGAGGTCGCCAGCCCCATTTTCTGGAAAGCGCGGCTGATCCATGAGCCCTTGTTCTCGGTGGTGGGTTCGCCGCCCGCGGTCTTCACCAGCCGATAAGCGTCCTTATACCAGGCGCTATCCGGGAAATTGTGCCCGAGCACGGCGGCGGCGGTCTGCGCCTCGTCGATGATGCCCAGGGCGGCATAGCATTCGCTCAACCGCATCAACGCCTCTTCCACATGCCGCGTGGTCTGATACTGCGTCACCACCACCTTGAAGCGGTTGATGGCCCCGATGAAGTCGCGCTTGTTGAGGTAAAAGCGCCCGACATCCATTTCCTTGCCGGCGATCTGATCGCGCGCCATGCCGATTTTCTTCTGCGCGCTGACCGCATATTCGCTGCTTGGATATTTGCGCACGACTTGCTGCAGCGCGTCGATGGCTTTCTCGGCGCGGGCCTGATCGCGCGATACGTCGACGATCTGATCGTAATACGAGGAGCCGATCAGGTACTGTGCGTAAGCGGCGTCAGGGCTGCCGGGATGCAAGGTGACGTAGCGTTTGGCCGAATTGATGCAATCATCATACAATTCCGCCTGGTAGTAGGCGTAAGCAGACATCAACAGCGCCTTGCGCGCCCATTCCGAGTACGGATTTTCCCGATCCACCTCGTCGAATTTCTTGGCCGCCTCCTTGTAGTCCTGCTTGGTGTTTAGGAGGAAGAGGCCTTGATTGTAGAGCGAGTCGGCGGGATTTTCGGCAACGTAATCGTCGTCTTTATTGAACAGGCTGCAACCCATCAGCGGCAAAGTCAGTGGAATGAAAATTAACGCCGCCGCGAGCCAAGCGGCCCGCGCGCGCATTCCGTGCCCGGATCTTGCCGATCC
This sequence comes from Xanthobacteraceae bacterium, assembly GCA_036497645.1. Taxonomy (GTDB): domain Bacteria; phylum Pseudomonadota; class Alphaproteobacteria; order Rhizobiales; family Xanthobacteraceae; genus BOG-931. The sequence continues at coordinate 57,002 of DASXJB010000074.1, read as the reverse complement.
TCGTATCCGCGCCGTCATCAGCGTAATTTCAGCCCCGTCTGGCAGCCGCGCCCCGCCCTGGTCGACGCCCGCAGCCCCGTGAGAATATAGCAATAGAATACGGCAATTATGGCTGACAATCGGCCCGGATTAAGGCGCGAAAATTAAGCCTTTTAGGAGACGTCAGGCCCGTAAGCAGGGAGAGCGAAACCGATGCCAAGGTCGGCATGGCCGCGCGGACGCCGCATCTCGGGCATTTCCACATAGGTCCAGGCGCTGCGATCGGCCATCAAGGCGGTCAGTACCGCATGATTGAGCTTATGGCCGCCGCGGACGGTGCGATAAGCGCCAATCAATGGCGCTCCGGACAAAGCCAAATCGCCAATCGCATCGACGACCTTGTGGCGGACGAATTCGTCGCCGTAGCGCATGCCTTCGGGATTAAGGACCCGATCCTCGGCGACGACCACAGTGTTCTCGAACGAGGCGCCGAGCGCGTAGCCGGCACTCCATAGCTTGGCGACATCGCGCATGAAGCCGAAGGTGCGCGCCCGCGCCAGGTCGCGACGGAATAAATCGGGCTCTACGTCAACGGCAAACGTCTGACGGCCGATCAGCGGGTGGTCAAACTGGATTTCTGTTTCGATTCTCAGACCGCGCAAATAGGGCCGCAATTCGCCGTAACTATCGCCTTTAGCCACGCGCACCGGTTTGAGCACTTGGATGTAACGCCGCGACGGCGCAAGCGCGGCAATGCCAGCCTGATCGATTGCGGCGACGAATGGCGCGGCGCTGCCATCCATGATCGGAATTTCCGGACCGTCGACTTCGATGACTGCGTTATCGACGCCCAGAGCGTGCAAAGCCGCCAAGACATGTTCGGTTGTCGATATGGCGGGTCCGTTCTTGTCGCCAAGGACGGTTGCGAATTCTGTCGCGGTGACGGAGCGGAAATGGGCCCGCAGTTCACGATCGGGCTGGCCGTCGGCCCCGCAGCGCACGAAGATGATGCCGGTATCGGCCTCGGCCGGATGCAGCGTGATTGTGGCGGGTAAACCGGAATGGACCCCGACGCCGGCGACGGTCACATGATCCCGTAGCGTCGTCTGCCTGCCGGCCGGCACGCCCCGAGGCACGCCCCACGTCATGCTTTTGCCCCACACCTCACAGCCACTCCGCGATCCAAAACACATCGCGAATACGGCCACCCCAACGGAGGGAACGCTTTTAGATTGCAAATTTGGGGATGGCCGCAACGGCCGACCGACTCGAATCCCCCGAAACATCCCCTCGACGCGCAAACCCTAATGCTGCATCGCCACGAGGCCAATTCACGCTTTCTTACCGACTGTTACCTTTTTCCGGCCGCACTCCGGTCCGGACCTTGCCAAAAATGCGTCCGGCGAAGCTTTCGGACTATCCCAGAATGTGAACCGGCGTCGCCAGCCGGATCCGGTGACAGCGCCGCTTTCAACAGAAAATCTCAGAAAAACAAGGAATTAGATCAATGATCGACCGAAGTTGCCCTGCCCCACACTTATTACGAAGCGCGGGGCAGCAGCATCGTTAGTTCGCTTGTCGGCGCAGGAAGGCCGGAATGTCGAGTTGATCCGTTTCGGCCGAGTTATGCACAGCGCTGGTCCGGCCGTGGTGGTCCAGCCCCTGCGGCATGGTCCGCTTGGCATATTCGGAGACCGGCTCGGGACGCGACTCGCTTGGGCGCGGCATCGGCCGGCCCGGCAGGCGGTCAGCCCCTGGCATAGGGGCTATGGCGGCAGCGCGCGGTGCCGGCGGCGGCGATTTGGCGGCTTCCTCGCGGCGGCCGAGGCCGACCGACGCCAGGCGTTGCAGCAGGGACCGGTGCCTCTTTTCAGGGTGATGATCGTTGGCAAGCTCGCCGCGCTTGGCGCGAATCTCATTCTGGGCCGGCAACGGCAGCTCATCGATTCGCGGCATGCGTGGTGCCCGCATCGGCATTCGCTCGGGCTGCGGTGGAATGAACGCCGTCTCCTCCTCGGCCTCGGGCTCGTTCGCCGCCGGATCGATAAACAGCGACGGTTTGGGCGCGAGTGGACGGATCGTGACGTCCTCGACCGCTGCCGCGATCGCCGCCTTGGCTGCGGATTCGATCGAGGCATTCATGCTGCCGGCTGCGGCATTGGCCGGACTGGCGGCCGGAGCGGGTCTTGCCGGTTCGACGCGCTCGGCATCTCTTTGCTTTTCCGCGCGCAGCCGCGGTCCGATATCGGCCAGCCGAGATTCGCTTAGGCCGGAAAGGACCGGACGTTGCGTCAAGGCTTGGTCAATGCCCGTCGCCACGACCGAGACCCGGATCATGCCATCGAGGCTCTCATCGAAAGTGGCGCCGACAATGATGTTGGCGTCTTGATCCACCTCTTCGCGAATCCTGGTGGCGGCTTCGTCGACTTCATAGAGCGTCAGATCGCGTCCGCCGGTGATGGAGATCAGAAGACCCCTGGCGCCCTTCATGGACGCATCGTCGATCAGCGGATTCGCGATCGCCGCTTCGGCCGCGGTCATGGCGCGCTTATCGCCCTCGGCCTCGCCGGTTCCCATCATGGCCTTGCCCATCTCGCGCATGACCGCGCGAACGTCGGCAAAATCGAGATTGATGAGACCTTCCTTGACCATCAGGTCGGTAATGCAGGCCACACCCGAATAAAGAACCTGATCCGCCAGCGCGAAAGCATCGGCGAATGTTGTTTTCTCATTGGCGACGCGGAACAGATTCTGATTGGGAATGATCAGCAGCGTGTCGACGCATTTTTGCAGTTCAGTGATGCCGCCATCGGCCGTCCGCATCCGCCGCTGGCCTTCGAAGTGGAATGGCTTGGTCACGACACCGACCGTGAGAATCCCGAGCTCGCGCGCCGTCTTGGCGATGATCGGCGCGGCGCCGGTGCCGGTGCCGCCGCCCATTCCCGCGGTGACGAACACCATGTGTGCTCCGGACAGGTGATCGCGGATCTCGTCGATGACTTCTTCGGCCGCGGCGCGCCCCACGTCGGGCTGCGAGCCGGCGCCCAGGCCTTCGGTCACCTGGACGCCCATCTGGACGATCCGTTCGGCCTTCGACATCGTGAGCGCCTGCGCGTCGGTATTGGCGACGACAAAATCGACGCCCTGCAGGCCAGCGGTGATCATATTGTTCACCGCGTTGCCGCCCGCGCCGCCGACTCCGAATACGGTGATGCGGGGTTTAAGCTCACGAATATCCGGGATGTTCAGATTGATGGTCATGATTGCCTCTTTTGTCTCGCGCGGGCGTGCTCCACGCCCGGGCCCGTCCGGTCCGCCACCGGTCGCTGAGATTTTCGAGCTTCGCTTCTGAGGGCCATCAGAAACTCTCGCGAAGCCATCGTCCGACGCGAGCGAAATACCCGCCCGTGCCGGTCATGAGTTGCCGCTTACGCCGCGCTTCGAAATGTTCGAGATGCGCCCCTTGCGGGTAGACAAGTAAGCCCGCCGCGACCGCAAAGGCCGGGCCCTTAGCCGCATCCGGAGCGCCAGCGATGCCGAGCGGACGTCCGAGCCGCACTGGGCGTCCGATCAATCGGGCCGCCAATTCCGGCAACCCGTTGAGCTGGCTGGCGCCGCCGGTCAGGACGACGTGTCCCCGCCGATCGGTCGCGATCGGACATGCGGCCAAGCGGTCGCGCACCATTTCGAGGATTTCCTCGACGCGTGGCTTGATGATGCTCACCAGAGTTGCGCGCGATACGAATTGCGCCGGTTCGCGCTCATGCTCGTCCAGCGGCGGGACCGTGATCATGTCACGTTCGTCCGATCCTCCGCTAAGCACAGTGCCATAAAGCGTTTTGATTCGCTCGGCGTCGGCAATCCCGGCGTTCAGTCCGCGCGCCAGGTCCATGGTGACGTGATGGCCACCGAGCGCGAAGCCGTCGATGTGAACGAGCCGTCCGGCCTGGAATGCGGCAATCGTGGTGGTGCCGGCACCCATATCGACCACGGCCGCGCCCAAATCGGCCTCGTCGTCGGCAAGGACCGCGAGCCCTGCGACATAGGGCGAGGCGGCCATGGCCTCGACATCGAGATGACAACGCTCGACGGCGAGCATCAAATTGCGGGCGGTGGCGACATCGGTGGTTGCCACATGCATATCGACCCCGAACCGGCTACCGAGCATTCCACGCGGATCGCAGACGCTGTTTACGCCATCGATTGAATAGCCGACCGGCAGTGAGTGGAGCACCGCACGGCCGTCGCGCAGCGAATGCCGGCTGCCGGCCGCTAAAACCCGGGCGATATCGTTCTCCGACACTGCGGAGCCCAGGATCTCAATCTCTGCCGTGAAAAGTTCGCTTGACGGCCGCCCCGCCGATATCGACAGCACCACAGATTCGATTTCGACCGAGGCCATTCGTTCAGCGGCATCCACGGCGCGCCGGATCGCATCCTCCGCCTGCACCAAGTTGACGACCGTGCCGGCCTTGGTCCCGCGCGCAAAGGTGTGGCCAAAACCGATCACCTCGACGGAATGGCTGCGCCGGGTCAAAACTTGTTGCGGGCCATGCGGACGAAGCCGGCCGATCAGGCAAACGACTTTGCTCGAGCCGACGTCGAGCGCGGCGACCACCATGCTTCGGCGGGCCGAAATCGGCCTCATCTTCGGCGTCACGCCGTGACCGAGCGCGTTCATGCGTCGCCACCCTTTTTCTTTTTTGCATTGGCTTTGATCGCATCGTCGCGCGCCTGTGTCGCTGCATCCGACAAGCGCACCGTCACCCGGTCGGGCAGGCGCAGATCGATGCTTGTGATGTCGCGCGACAGCAGCTTTTTGTCATGGTCCAGTTTGATCAGCCGATCGAGCGCGGCTTGCAGATCGCCGTCCGGCAGGCGGACATCCATGCCGTTGGTCAGTCGCAAGTTCCAGCGCCGCTCGGCAACAAGCACCGAGGCGCGAAGCGCAGAGCGAATTTCCGGGTAGCGATCAAGAAGGCCGATAAAATCCTTGGCGCGGCGCTCGGCGCCACTGCCGACCACGAGCGGCAGCCCACGATAGCGGTCCTCGACAAAAGGCTGGAGCACCGTGCCGTCGTCGGCAATGACATTGACTTGGCCATTTCGCTGCCACAGCGCGAAAGCCCGACGTTCGGTAATCGTGATCAGCAGGCGATCCGGATAGAGTTTGAGGACGGCGGCGTCGGCGATCCAGGGGTCTGCCAATAGCCGGGCGCGCGCAGCTTCGGCATCGAAGAACAACAGCGATGACCGGCCGGTCACGCCGGCCACGGCGAGCGCCTGCTCGCGGCCGACCTGACTGCCGCCGCTGACCGAGACCGCGGCAATGCCAAAACCGAGTGCATTCGCGGCATTGTCGCGTGCACTTTTCAGCCAATCGGTGACGGCGGCCACATGTCCGCCGACGATCGCGCCATAGGATAGCGTCGCGCCGAGTAGCAGCAGCGATCCGGCGACGCCGGCGCCTTGGGGAATTTGGGCTAGTCGGGCGGCCCAATGCCGGGCACGGCGCCCACCGATGAAAAAGCCAAAACTGGCGTTTGCCGGGTCCTGATCGGCTTCCACGCGCGCGCAATCCGGCTCGTCAACCGGCGCGCCGAACCATCTTGTCGCTGATTGCCCCGACCGCTTCAGCGGTTGGTCGAGGCGTCCTCTACCATCCATTGCACCAGCTCATCGAACGTGATGCCCGCATAGGCAGCCAGTTCAGGCACGAGCGAGGTCTCGGTCATGCCGGGTTGGGTATTGACCTCAAGGCAGACCAGCTTTCCCGTCCCCCGATCGTCGTAGCGAAAGTCCGCGCGGCTGACCCCACGGCAGCCGAGCGCGTTATGCGCAGCTAGAGCCAGTCTTCGGACCTCCTGGTAAACATTTGGTAAAATTGGCGCCGGCAGCAGGTGCTTGGACCCGCCGGCGGCATATTTGGCCTCGTAGTCGTAAAAGCGCGTCGCTGAAACGATTTCGATGACATCAAGCGCGCGGTCGCCGAGCACCGCACAGGTCAGCTCCTTGCCGGGGATGTAGCGCTCGACCATGACCGTATCGCCGAACGGCCAGTCGTCCCGGTACAGCTCCTGCGGTGGGTGCGGGTGCTGTTCGGTGACGATGAAGACGCCGACGCTCGAGCCTTCGGCGATCGGCTTCACCACATAAGGCGTGGGCATGAGGTGCGCTCTAGCCGCCTCAAAACGCGACACCACGCGATCTTCCGCGACCGGAACGCCGGCAGCCTTAAACAGGGCCTTGGCGTAACTCTTGTGCATGGCGAGCGCAGACGCCAGCACGCCGGAATGGCTGTAGGGAATGCCAAGAATTTCCAGGAGGCCCTGCAACGTGCCGTCCTCGCCGGGGCGGCCGTGGAGCACGTTGAGCGCCACGTCGGGCTTGGCCGCGGTCAACGCGGCGGCGATCTCGGGAGTGACGTCGAGCGAGCTGACGCGGTAGCCGCGCCGCACCAGCGCCTCAGCGCAAGCCTTGCCGGAACGCAGCGATACTTCGCGCTCGGCCGACCATCCCCCCATCAGAACGGCGACGTGCTTGGCCATCGCTCCGCCTCGCTGGCTCCGTCCAGCCGCTGATTCGCACCGACACCACTAGAATCGACAATGGGCGAAAGGTCGAGTGTTTCCGCGCATAATTGAGGCGGAATGAGCTTTGGCTTTGTGTCGAGCTTTGGTCCCGCTAGGCCGGGATTTCCTCCGGCGGCTTGATATGGCGGAACGAGAACAGCAATGCGGCGTCGTAAAGAATTTTAAGCGCGCCGCAGATCACCAAGGGGGCGCCGAGAAACGGGCCGCCAAGCAAAACGCCGGCAAGAGCCGGGCTCAGTGATGATGCAAGGCTTCGCGGGACCGCTGTGACACTGGCCGCGGCCGGCCGCTCCGACGGGGTGACGACCGCCATGACGTAGGAGCTCCGCGTCGGCACATCCATTTGCGACAGCGCCGATCGCAGCAGCAAAAAAGCGAGCGCGGCGGTCAGGTTCGGCGACAAGGCCGCGAGGATGAGAAAGAGGCTTGAGGGGATGTGAGTGAACACCATGGTGTTCACTAATCCGATTCGCCTCGCGATTATGGCCGCCAGCGGATAAGAGAAGGCGCTGAGCACGCCTGACCAGAAAAAGAACAGGCTGGCGGCTGCGAGCGACATGTCGAAGCGCTTGAACAGCCAGACCGCGAGCAGCGACTGGACGACAAATCCGCCGGCAAATGCGTCGACGCTAAACAGAGCGGCGAGCTTGTAGACGACCCCGCGCGAGACACCCAACGGCGCTGCGGCGGATCTGTGCTCGATATTGCCGCGCGGCAAACAATAATAGATTGCCGCACTGACGACCCCCAGAACCGCGTAGGCATAGAACATCGTGCGCAGCGCGGAGAGCTCGTTGATGCCGATGCGCGTCAACAGCTGCGGTGCGGCCGCGGCCAAGGCGCCGGCTGCCATCGACAAAGCCCCGATCAAGCTATAGCGCGCGAATATCCGAGTACGGTCGCGATCGACAGCGCCTTGTGCCAGCGCCGCATGTTCGATCGGAATCAAGACGCCGATGTCGCCTGTCGACGGGTTCACGGTGCCGAAAAATGCCACCGTGATGAGCAACCCGATCTGCTCGAAGGCAGGGAAAGCAACACCGGTTGCGATCATCAAGACCGCGCCGGCGATCAACAAACGACGAAGATCGTGGCGCGGCGCAACGAGTCCGACGGTTAGCGTCAGAACAGCGGTGCCGAGCAGAGCCGCAGCGGCGACTAATCCGATCTGCGCGGCATCGAATCCGATCTTCGCCAAATAGACCGGAAGCACGATGGTGGCAAAGCCATCGCCGAAGCCACGCAATGCGCGCGCGCTATAGAGGAGCAAGAAGCTGGAACGTGAATTCAGCGTATTGCCTTCATGTTGATGATCGCTTTGCAAGGCCGCTCGCCGCCGGTAAAGCGAAATGATTTAGGTTGATTCGGCATTTCGCTTTAGCTTGTTGTGTGATCTTTTCCGAAAACCGGTGTCCACTTTTCGGGATCATGCTTTAGTCCGATTGGTTTAATGATCCGGTTTCAGCTTTTGGCATTCGCCATTTTGCCGAGTGCGGCGCGCAAACCTTTCGCGAGTTTGATTGCATCGTCGTTTGCCCAAAAGTGCATGAAGTAAAGGCGCGGCTGTTCGTCGAGCATGTGGCTGTGCAAGACGGTCACCTCGATGCCATTGGCGCGCAGCGCCTTGATGACCGGATTGACCTCGTCCGCGGTCATCACAAAGTCGCCGGTGATGGCGGCTTTGCCGTTGCCGGTCGGTTGAAAACCGATTCCGGTCGCAATGCCCAATGGGCCGGCCGGCGCGAGCGTCATTCCGTACTCGGTGGCAGGATCGCGTCGCGGCACGCCAAACTGATACACGCCGCCATTGGCTTGGCCTTTGACGCCGATGATCTGGTCAAGTTGTGCGGTATCGAGGTCGATAGCCGGCGGAGCGGCGGGCGGTGACGGCGGCGCGAGCGGCGTCTTGCTTTCGGCCAAAGCCGCGCGAATGGCGGTCGCCATTTTCACCGGATCGCCCTGGCCGCCGACATGCATGTAAAACGTTGCTGGGTTCGCGCGCAAAAGATGATTGTGGACCGCGGTGATATCGAGGCCGCTCTCGACGAATTTGGTCATGACCGGCTTGATTTCAGTTTCGAGGAGGACGAGATCGCCCATAACCATCACTTGACCGCTCATTGCGCCACCGCTCATGCCCTTGAACGCAACCCAGCCGCCAAGCGCAAGCGCTGGCTTAATGCTCACGCCATCGAGCGTCACGCTAAGATCGCCGCGCGGAAAGCCGTAGCGACGAACGTCACCGGAGACTACGGCGGGCTTTCTGCCGATCGCCTCATCGACTTTCTGCCAGTCAATTTCCTGGCTTCGCGCTGCCGTTGCCGCAATTAAGCCGGCACCAATGAAAAGCACAGAAACGAGTCGCATCATTTTCTCCCTATCGATCCTTTGAACGCTCCTCACCACATCCAATCCGAACAGGACTGGCTGATCCGGCCGCTTATTCCCGCAACGTCTCATGCGTGGTTCGTATTCTTTCTGTAACGATCGGTCCGCAAGATCCGATCACGCAATGGCGCCTGCAAGATAAAGAATAACCCCGGCAGCACAGCACGCCGCGAGTGTCGGGATCATTCCGACCTTGAAACGGAAGATGGCGATCGCGGCCGCTAGCGAAAGCGCAAGTGCCCAGAGGTCGACGCTCGTGAAAACCGGGGCATCGAACGACAGCGGGAAGACGCTAATGGGTACGGTCGCCCTGAATACGCTATGGATTGCGAACCAAGTCGCTAAATTGAGAACGACGCCGACCACCGCGGCGGTAATTGCGGATAGCGCACCGTTAAGCGCCTTGTTGCCGCGCAACGCTTCGACGAATGGTGCGCCGAGGAAAATCCAAAGAAAGCATGGAATGAAGGTTACCCATGTTGCCAGCAGTCCGCCCAAGGTCGCCGCGACCAACGGCGACAACGAACCGGGATCGCGGTACGCAGCCATGAAGCCGACGAACTGCAGAACCATGATGAGCGGTCCGGGCGTTGTCTCGGCCATGCCGAGGCCGTCCAGCATTTCGCCCGGCTTGAGCCAGCCATATTGCTCGACCGCTCCCTGTGCGACGTAAGACAGCACGGCGTAGGCGCCGCCGAAGGTGACGACGGCCATCTTGCTGAAGAAAACGGCGATCTCGCTGAAAACATTGCGGTTGCCGAGCGTTGCCAATAGCGCGATCACCGGAATGAGCCAAAGCGCCAGCCAGACCGCGGACACCAACGAGGCGCGCGCGACGCTGGGGCGCGCGTGCTCCGGGAGCGCATCGCCCAGCAGACTTTTGTCCTCGCCGCGTTTGTCCACGCCTTTGCCGTGTCCGCCGTCGCTTTTAAAAACTTCGGCCCCGCTCACGGTGCCTAAAAAGCCAATCGCCGCCGCACCGAGAATGATGACGGGGAATGGGATATTGAAAAAGAAAATGCCGATGAATGCCGCCGCCGCCAGCAATCGGACCGCGTTGTTTTTCAGCGCACGCTTGCCAATGCGCACGACAGCTTCGACAACAATTGCCAATACCGCCGCTTTCAATCCGAAGAACAAGGCGACCACGACGGGCACCTTGCCGTAGATCGCGTAGATGTAGCTGAGCGCCATAATCGAGATGATGCCGGGCACCACGAAGAGACTGCCCGCAACGATCCCGCCAAGCGTCCGATGCATGAGCCAGCCGATATAGACTGCGAGCTGCTTTGCTTCGGGGCCGGGCAGCAGCATGCAATAGTTGAGCGCGTAGAGAAATCTGCTCTCCGAAATCCAGTGTTTTTCATCGACGATGATGCGATGCATCACAGCGATCTGCGCCGTTGGTCCGCCGAAGCTTAAGAGCGCCACGCGTGTCCAGACACGCAATGCTTCGGCGAAGGATACGTCGTGTGCCGGCGCAGATTCGATGTTCGCGGCGGTCGATAATTGGGTCATGGCTATTCTCTCAGCGTGCCAAAAGACGCAGCAAGAAGTCACGCAGCGACGTTTTCAGATGAAATCGAGGAGGGAATTCCGTCCATGCGCAAGCTCCTCGCCAGAGCGAGTGATGCGCAGAACTTGGACGGATCGCGTCTGACGGGGAGTCTGCTTATCCCCAAGCGCGGAATCTAGATCGCAGGGACGACGAGCGCAAGCAGGGTTTCGCTTCGCCGCGGGTGCTGTTCCCGGCGCGCGTCACGCGGCGACGCCGATCCGCGCGATTTCCCATTCGAGCTTGACGCCTGAATGCTCCTTAACCTTGCGACGCACCAGTTCGCCGAGGCCTTCGATCTCCGCGGCGGTCGCATTGCCGCGGTTGATCAGAAAATTACAATGCATCTCCGACACCTGCGCGCCGCCATTGATCAATCCGCGGCAGCCGGCGGCATCGATCAATTGCCAGGCCTTGCGACCGGGCGGGTTTTTGAAAGTCGAACCGCCGGTGCGGCTCTTTACCGGTTGCGTCGATCCTCGCGCTTCGGTGATTTTTTCCATTTCGGCGGCGATGAGTTGTGGTTCGCCGCGTTCGCCCGCGAACAGGGCTTCGGTAAAGATGTAATCGTCGGGCGCACCGCAATGACGATAGGTGTAATGCATGTCGGCATTGCTGAGCACGTGCACGCGTCCGCGCCGATCGACCGCCCGTGCCTCGACCAGCACGTCTTGGGTTTCGCGCCCATAGGCGCCGCCATTCATGCGCAGCGCGCCGCCGATCGCGCCGGGAATACCGCGCATGAACGACAAACCGCCGATGCCGGCCTCTTGTGCCGCGCGTGCGACTTTCACATCCGGCACGGCGGCGCCGGCGCGAATCCGCGTGCCTTCGACGGCAATGCCATTAAAGCCGCGTCCCAGTCTCACCACCGCGCCGCGGACACCGCCGTCGCGCACAATCAAATTCGAACCAAGACCAATCACCGTCACGGCAAACTCGTCCGGTAAATGGGCGAGGAAATAGCCAAGGTCGGCCTCGTCCTCCGGCATGAACAGAAGCTGCGCCGGTCCGCCGACCCGAAACCATGTCAGTTCAGCGAGTGGCTGATTGGGCAAAGCGCGGCCGCGCAGCTTTGGCATCGTGTTTTTGAGCAAAGGCACGAGATCGGGAGACGCCATTACCGCGCCCCGAGCGCCGCAAGTTCCGCCGGCAGGGCATAGGCCAATTGCGTGATCGAACCGGCGCCGAGGCAGACGACATAGTCGCCCGGTTCGACCGCATCGAGGACAAGTTGCGCCAGCATCTCCGGCCCGTCGAGCGCAATAACATGGCGGTGGCCGTGCGTGCGCAGGCCTTGCACCAGCGCGTCGCGATCGACCCCGACGATCGGCGTCTCGCCGGCCGGATAGACATTGGCGACGATCACTGTGTCGGCGTCGTTAAAGCAGGTGCAGAACTGATCAAACAAAGCTGCGAGCCGCGTGAAGCGATGCGGCTGTACCACGGCAAGCACGTGCCCTTTGGTCGACTCCCGGGCCGCGCGCAGCACCGCGGCGATCTCCACCGGGTGATGCCCATAGTCATCGATAATGGTGACCCCGTTCCAGATTCCGGTGCGGGTGAAGCGCCGGCGGACGCCGCCGAACTTGGCGAAAGCCTGCCGGATTGTTTCGTCCGAGACGCCGAGCTCATGCGCGATGGCAATGGCGGCGGTGGCGTTCAGCGCGTTATGACGGCCCGGCATCGGCAGCGCGATGTTTTTGATCTCGTGGACGGGCCGCGCGGCGGTTTCGCGGAACAATACGGTGAACAAAGACGTGCCGCCGGCATGCGACACGTCGACAAGGCGCACGTCGGCCTGCGGGTTCTCGCCGTACGTGACGATCCGGTGATCTTCAATGCGGCCCACCAGATTTTGCACGATCGGATGATCGGTGCACATCACCGAGAAGCCATAGAACGGCACGTTCTCGACAAAGGCGCGAAACGCGTCCTGCACCGCGTCGAAGGTTTTGAAGTGATCGAGATGTTCGGGGTCGACATTGGTCACAACAGCGATGTCGGCCGGAAGCTTGAGAAAGCTGCCATCCGACTCATCCGCTTCGACCACCATCCAATCACCGGCGCCAAGCCGCGCATTGGTGCCGTAGGCGTTGATGATGCCGCCATTGATCACGGTAGGATCGAAACCGCCGGAATCGAGCAGCGTCGCCACCATCGAGGTCGTCGTCGTCTTGCCATGGGTGCCGGCAATGGCGATGGAGCTTTTCAGGCGCATCAGTTCGGCCAGCATTTCGGCGCGGCGGACGACCGGCAAGCGTTGCGCGCGGGCGGCTGCGAGCTCTGGATTATCGGCCTTGATCGCCGACGAAATCACCACAACCCTTGCGCCCTCAAGATTTTCCGCCGCGTGACCAATCGCAATTTTCACGCCCTTGTCGCGCAGCCGTTTGACGTTGGCGCCATCGGCCTGATCGGATCCTTGGACGGTGTGGCCCAGATTCACCAGCACCTCGGCGATGCCGCTCATGCCGATGCCGCCGATACCGATGAAATGAATCGGCCCGATATCGCGCGGCAATTTCATGCGGTTCTCCGGTCTTGCTGTTCCGGCATTAAAGCGGTTGTTCCAAGCCTATCAATGCAAGCCTATCAATGAATGAGCCGGATGGCAGGAACAAGTCCGCGATTTTTTGTTGGTGCGCTGGCCGCATCAGTGCTTGGCGATCGCCGCCACGCCGAGGACCAAGTCCGCCAGTCGCGCCGCCGCATCGAGTCTGGCTAGCGATCGCGCCGCCGCCGCCATGGCTATGAGGCGTTGCGGTGCCTCCGCGATCGCCGCGATTTCGGCGGCCAGCCGCTCGGGAGTGAAGGCCTCCTGCACAAGCCGGAGTGCTCCGCCGGCACGGTCGAGCACGCCGGCATTGGAGAATTGATCTTGATCGATTGCGTGCGGCAGCGGCACCAGGATAGACGGGCGCCCGATCGCCGCTAATTCGGCAACCGTCGAAGCGCCGGATCGGGCCACAACGAGATGGCTCGCCGCGATGTGTGCCGGTAGGTCGGAAAAAAACGGCGCCACCTCCGCCGCAACCGAGAGGCTTGTATAGGCCTCGCGGACGCGGGCGAGATCCTCCTCGCGCGCCTGCTGAACAATGCGTAGCCGCGCCCGCAGTCCGGATTCGAGCAGCGCGATTGCCGCAGGCACGATGTCGGCCATGATGCGGGCGCCTTGACTGCCGCCGAATATCAAGAGGCGCAGCACGTCGGAAGGCGTGCTGAAAGGTGTCGCCGCGGCCGCGATCACCGCGGATCGGACCGGGTTGCCGGTGAGCGTCGCCTTGGCCGCCAAGGCCGGCGCAGCGTGGAAAGTCTCGGGAAAGGTCGTGGCAATCGCGGTGACGCGCGGCGCCAACAGCCGGTTGGCGCGTCCGACGACCGCGTTGGCGTCGTGGATCACGGTAGGCACCCCGCGCCATACTGCAGCTAACACCGGCGGAACGCTCGGATAGCCGCCAAAGCCGATCACGGCGGCCGGATGCAGTCGGCCGATCAGCCGCCAAGCCTGAAGCAAGCCTAGTCCGAGTGCGGCTGCCGTCTGCGTCAGTGCGACGGGATTGCGTGACCGAATTGTCGCGCTGGCGACGACATGGATGGCCTCTTGCTCAAATGTTTCGCCAAATCGAATGGCGCGACGGTCGGTCGCGAGATGGACCGCGATGCCGCGTTCAGTGAGCGCGCCAGCCAGCGCCGCCGCCGGAAATAAGTGGCCGCCGGTGCCGCCGGCGGCGACCAGCACCGACGGCGATTGCGATTGGTCCATCAGGCCGGACTCGCAACGAATCCATGCGCGCTGGCGAGTTTGGCGCGCGGCCGCTCGCGGGTGAGCGCCACCAGCATGCCCATTCCATAAGCAAGCGAGATCAAAGACGAGCCGCCGTAGGAGATGAACGGCAGCGTCATTCCTTTCGCCGGCATCAGATGCAGGTTGACCGCCATATTGATTGCCGATTGCAACCCGAACAGCATGGCGAGGCCGGCGGTCGCGAAACGAATGAACGGATCGTCGCTGGCCATCGCCTTCGCCAGCGCGCGAATCACGATAAACGCGAACAGCGCCGCCAATATGAGGCAAAGCACCACGCCGAACTCCTCGGCCGCGACTGCAAAGACGAAATCGGTGTGGCCTTCCGGGAGCACACGCTTGATCGTACCCTCGCCTGGGCCGCGACCGAACCAGCCGCCGCGAATAAAGGATTCCGTGGCGATATCGATATTGAAACTGTCGCCCGATGCCGGATCGAGGAAGCGGTTAATGCGCTGCGCGACGTGCGGCACGGTAAAGAAAGCCGCAATCAGACCGGCGCCTGCCGCGCCCGCTAATCCGATTACCCAGATCAGACGCATGCCGGCGATATAAAACAGCGCGCCCCAAACCAGCGCGATCAGCATGGTCTGGCCGAAATCGGGCTGCAGCACCAGCAACGCGACGACGACGACGAGTAGCGCGAGGGCGATCGAGTTCGCCGGCATTTCGGGCCGCTTCGCGCTTTCCGCGAACAGCCAGGCGATGAGAATGACAAAAGCGGGTTTTAGGAATTCCGAGGCCTGGATATTCACTCCGAGAATGACGAGCCAGCGCCGTGCGCCTTTGATCTCGGCGCCGAAGTAGGGCGTCAGCGCGGTCAGAACCAAGCTTACGGCGAACACGACGAGCGCTACTTTGCGGATTTCGCGCGGAGAGAGGAATGAGGCTGCGATCAGAACCAGGGCCGCGGGGATAAGAAACAGGACTTGGCGGTTTACGAAATGAAACGGATCAAGCCCGATCCGGGCCGCAACCGGCGGACTTGCGGCGAGGCACAGCACGATGCCGCCAAGCATCAGCGCCCCGAGCGCTGCCAGCGTCAGCCGGTCGACGGTTCGCCACCACTCACTGAACAAGGTCGGTCGCGCGCGGGAAGCCATGGTGCAGCGGTGTCCGTCCGCGAAATTCCCTGCCTAGTCCTGCATCGGACATGGTTTCCAGGCCATTAAGATGGTTGTCCGGCTGCGCATCGTGACCGGAATCCGCTCATTTCTTCTGCAGCCCGGGCAGCGCTTGCACCAGCGCCCGAAAGGCATCCCCCCGCACCTCGAAATTCCGATACTGATCGAACGAGGCGCAGGCGGGCGACAGTAGCACCACGGGTTCCTGGGCCGAGGACGTAGCGGCATCCCTTGCCGCAGCGGCAAGCGCCTTGTCGAGCGTCCCGGTGATCTCGTGGGGTACCATATCGGCCAAAGTGGCGGCAAACTGATCGGCCGCCTCGCCGATCAGATAGGCTTTGCGGATGCGCGGGAAAAGAGACCGCAGACTTTCGATTCCTCCGGTCTTAGGTCGCCCCCCCGCGATCCAAAAAATGTCATGGAAGCAGGCCAGCGCCTGAGCGGCCGAATCGGCGTTGGTGGCCTTGGAGTCATTGACGAAGAGAACGGCGCCCCGCCGTCCGACCTCTTCCATTCGGTGTGCCAATCCGGGAAACGATCGCAACCCTGCCTGGACCGCCGTCGGCTCGAGGCCGAGTGCGAGCGTAGCGGCGGCTGCGCAGGCGGCGTTCTGCGCGTTGTGCAACCCGCGCAAAGAGCCAATGCCGCTGAGCTCGGCAATGAGCGAGGACTCCCCACCCTGTGCGCGCACGATCCGGCCGCTCTCGACGTAGAGACCGTCCTTTAGCTTGCGGCGGACCGAAATCCGCACCACGCGTTTTCCCGCTTGCGCAAGGCGCGCCGCGGTCTTCTCGCACCATTCGTCGTCAACGCCAATAATCGCGGTGCCGTCATCGGGCACGCCGCTGACCAGACGCTCCTTCACCGCCGCGTAGTTTTCTATCGTGCCATGGCGATCGAGATGGTCTTCACTGAGATTGATCAGGATCCCGACCGACGGGTCGAGCGACGGAGCGAGATCGATCTGATACGACGAACATTCAATCACATGAACGCGACCAGGCAGCGGCGGCGCCAAAGAAAGGATGGCGGTGCCGATATTGCCGCCAAGCTGGGTGTCCATGCCGGCCGAGGCCGTCAGATGCGCGATCAGTGCGGTTGTGGTCGATTTGCCGTTGGTGCCGGTGATGGCGACGAACGGAGCGCTTGGCGCGTGGTGCCGTCGCTCGCGGCAAAATAGTTCGACGTCTCCGATCACTTCGACATTCGCGTTGCGGGCCAGCTGCACCACCCAATGCGGCGCCGGATGAGTGAGCGGAACGCCAGGAGCCAGCACAAGCGCGGCGATCTTCGACCAATCGACCTGGCGCAGGTCAGCCGTGGGAATTCCGCCCGCACTCGCTTTGGCGATGCTTGCCGTATCGTCATCAAATGCGATGACGTCGGCGCCACCGGCCAACAGCGCACTGGCGCTGACGAGGCCCGAAGCGCCGAGCCCAAACACCGCGATCTTATTGCCGGCAAAGGTCGTGATCGGAATCACGCCGCCTATCTCAGCTTCAAGGTGGAAAGTCCGGCGAGGGCGAGCACGACCGCCACGATCCAAAACCGAATCACGATCTGCGGCTCGGTCCAGCCGAGCTGCTCAAAATGATGATGGATCGGCGCCATCTTGAATACGCGCTTTCCGGTCAGTTTATAGGATACCACTTGCACGATCACCGAGACCGCTTCGAGCACGAACAAACCGCCGATCACCGCAAGCACGATCTCATGCTTGGTGGCGACCGCCACCGCGCCGAGCATGCCACCGAGCGCGAGCGAGCCGGTATCGCCCATGAAGATCGACGCGGGCGGCGCGTTGAACCACAGAAAACCGAGGCCGGCTCCGAGCACTGCTCCGCACAGGACCGACAGCTCGCCGGTGCCGGCGACATAATGAATTTGCAGATAATCGGCGAAAACGGTGTTGCCCGAGAGGTACGAGATCATCCCGAAGCTCGCCGCCGCGATCATCACCGGAACAATGGCGAGACCGTCGAGCCCGTCGGTGAGGTTCACCGCGTTTCCCGCCCCGACGATGATGAACATCGCGAACAGCACGAAAAACCAGCCGAGATTAAGCACCAGTTCTTTGAAGAAAGGAAATACCAGTGAGGTCGAGAACGGCGCGTGGCCAAGCCGCACCAATGCGAGACAGGCCAAGCCGGCAATGCAGCCCTCGATGATGAGCCGGGTGCGGCCGCGAAAGCCGTCATGCGACTGCTTCGTGACCTTCAGATAATCGTCGTAGAAACCCACCAAGCCGAAGCCGAGCATCACCCACAACACCACCCAGACGTATGGATTGGTCGGGTTTGCCCACAGCAGCGTCGATACCAGCATCCCGGACAGGATCATCAACCCGCCCATCGTCGGCGTACCGGCCTTGGCGATAATGTGCGATTTCGGACCGTCGGTACGGATTGGCTGGCCTTTACCTTGCAGGAGCCGCAGCCGGTCGATGATGTTTTGGCCGAACAGAAAAACAAACAACAGTGCCGTTATCACCGCCCCCCCGGTGCGAAAGGTGATGTAGCGAAAAACATTGAGCACGGACAGTTTGTCCGACAGATCGACCAGCCAATACAGCATTTGCCATCAACCTTGTGCGGAAGCGTCTTCCAGCGTTTCGTGGCGCGGATAAGCGCGCTGCAAAGCTTTCACAATCAACGCCATACGCGAACCCAGCGAGCCCTTCACCATCACGACATCGCCGGCACGGATTGCCGGCAGCACTTGCGCTTCAAGCGAGGCGGAGTCCTCTGCATAGCCGCCGCGGCAGTTTGCGGGAAGAGCTTGCCAGAGCGCGTGCATCAACGGACCACAGCAAAAGACCAGATCAATGCCGTTCGCAACGACTGCATCGGCCAGCCCACGATGCAAATCCAAACCGCTCGGGCCAAGTTCCAACATGTCGCCGAGTACGGCGATACGCCGGCCCTGAGGCCCAATGACCGACCGACCAAGCACCGCCAAGGCTGCTTCCACGGAGGCGGGATTGGCGTTGTAGCTCTCATCGAGAAGCAGCGCCGAACCGCCGGAAGGCTCGATCGTGATCGGCGCGCCGCGGCCTGGCGCCGCTTGCAGCTCGGCAAGCGCCAAAGCGGCCAGCGCAATATCGGCCCCGACCAGTTCGGCGGCGGCCAAGACCGCAAGCGAGTTGAGGACGAGGTGCCGTCCCGGCGCGCCGATCTTATAGCTGAAACGGGCGCCGAGGATTTCCGCTTCGACCGTCGAGCAACGCGCGTGCAGCGCGCATTTGATCAGACGCGCGTCGGCTTGCACATGTTCGCCGAACGATATCACGCGCTCGATGCCGGCTTTATGCGCATGCTCTTCGAGCCGTGCGAATTGGCCGATATCCCGGTTGATTACGGCGGCCCCGTCAGGCGGCACGCCGAGGAATATTTCTGCCTTGGCATCGGCAATGTTGGCAAGCGAACCAAGAAACTCGAGATGCACAGGCGCAATCGTGGTAATCAGCGCGACATGCGGCCGAACCAGTCGAGACAGCGGCGCGATTTCGCCCGGATGGTTCATCCCCATTTCGAACACCGCATAGCGCGCGCTTGCAGGACAACGCGCCAGCGACAGCGGCACGCCCCAATGATTGTTGTAGGAGGCGAACGAAGCATGCGTTTCACCGTCCTTTGACAGTGCCAGACGCAACGCTTCCTTGGTTCCAGTTTTGCCGACCGAGCCGGTGACGCCGATCACTTTGCCCCGCATACGGGTTCGAGCAGCGGCGGCAAACTCCCGCAGGGCGATGAGGACGTCAGGCACAACTAGCATAGGCGCGCGGCCGGAAAATTGCGCGCGCCTGTCGGCCGCCACCACTGCCAAAGCCGCTTTTGCCGCCAAGGCGTCGACGACAAAGTCGTGGCCGTCCCGACGATCGCCGCGGATCGCAAAGAAAGCTTCTCCCGGCGCAACAGTGCGGCTGTCGATCGAAAGGCCGGAAACCGATTCCGGAAGCGATCCTTGGCGCTGCGCTCCCATCGCGCTCGCCATTGCTTCGACGGTCCACAGCGCGCGCGCGGTCATGCGGCGAGTTCCTTGAGAATGGCAGCGACCGCTTCGTGATCGCTGAAGGGCATGATCCGGTCGCCGATGATTTGGCCGGTTTCATGGCCCTTGCCGGCGATGAGCAAGATATCGCCGGCCCGCAATTCGGCGATGGCGCGGCGGATCGCCTCGCGACGATCGCCGATCTCAGCGGCGCCCAGTGCTGCGGCCATGATCGCGGCGCGGATCGCCGCGGGATTCTCGCCGCGTGGGTTATCGTCGGTGACGATCACGCGGTCGGCTTTGGCTGCAGCGACCGCGCCCATCAACGGCCGCTTGCCAGGATCGCGATCGCCGCCAGCCCCGAACACAACGAGCAAACGTCCGGCGGCGTACGGACGCAATGCCTCGAGCGATTTCGCCAAGGCATCGGGCTTGTGCGCGTAATCGACAAAAATTTGCGCGCCGCGGCTTTCGCCGACGCGTTCAAGCCGTCCCTTGGCGCCGTCGAGGCGTTCGAGCGCGGCGAATACCGCGCCGGCATCGTCGCCGGTGGCGATGGCGAGACCGGCAGCGAGGAGCGCATTCTCCGCTTGGAACTCGCCGACCAACGGCAAGCGGACCCGATAGAGCTTGCGCTCATGTTCGAGCAGCAGTTTTTGCCCAAATCCGTCGCGCACCGACTCGCGAAGCCGAATCCCGCTTCCGTTGCGACCGACCGTTGTGATGGTAAGACCGCGTGCTTGCGCGGCGCTTTTCACTGCGTCCGCGTGTTCGTGATCGACGTTGATGATCGCGGCTGCGCCTGGCGGCAGCAGCTCTTCAAACAACCGGAGCTTGGCGGCAAGGTACGACTCGAAATTCTGATGATAGTCGAGGTGATCGCGCGTGATGTTGGTGAATCCGGCCGCCGCGATGCGCAAACCATCAAGTCGGTATTGGTCGAGGCCATGCGACGAGGCTTCGATCGCGAGATGACTGACGCCATCCGCGGCCAGCGCGTCGAGCGAGCGATGCAGCTCGACGGGGTCGGGTGTCGTTAGTGCGCCGTATGTTTCGCCGCGCGGCGATACGATTCCAATCGTGCCAATGCTCGCGGCGCGATGACCGTTCGCCGTCCAGATCTGACGCGTGAACGCCGCGACCGAAGTTTTGCCGCTCGTTCCAGTGACTGCCGCGATCGTGCGCGGCTGGCGCGGAAAGAACTTGGCCGCGATCGAAGCGACGGCGCGCCGCGCATTGGCGACTCGCATAAACGCAATCCCAGACGGCAACGGCGTTGCCGGCGCGCGCTCGGCGACGATCGCGGCGGCGCCCGCAACGATCGCGGGATCGATGAAGCGCGCGCCGTCAGCCTTGCCGCCAGCGATGGCGACGAACACATCGCCGCGCTTGACCGTGCGGCTATCCGCCGTCACCCCGCTCACTTTGATGTCGGCGTGACGCGCGTCGAGTTCCGCATCAGCGGGCGCAATCTCGCGAAGCTTCATGTCAAGCAAGCTTCCGACTAGGGTCAAACTCTCCGCGGCTCGGTGGAGGATGCTGCCTTATCTGCTTTCCTTCACTGACGCCAGTATCAGCTGATCGGCGCCAGGCAGGCCCGGTCGCGGCTCAATGCCAAGGAGCGGCGCGATGCGCGCGACCACGGCGCCGCCGGTCGGAACGGCGTTCCAGCCGGACGTGGTGAAACCATGCGTATCGGGGGTCGTGTGGGGCTCGTCCAGCATGATCAAGAGCAAATAACGCGGTTGATCGGCCGGAAGCACCGCCATGAAATCGGTCAGCACTTTGGCTTTCGAATAGCGGCCATTGACCACTTTGTCCGCTGTGCCGGTCTTGCCGCCGATATAGTAGCCGGGCACGTCGGCTTTGGCGGCGGTTCCCTTTTCCACGTTCAACCGCATCAGATAGCGCATGATGGCGCTGGTTTCCGGTTTGATCACGCGTTTGCCGAGCGCCTGCGCATCGGCTTCCGAGCGTTTGAGAAATGTCGGCGGAATGAGAGTGCCGCCGTTCATCAGCGCGGCGATGCCCATTGCGGCTTGCAACGGCGCGACCGAGAGGCCATGGCCAAAGGCGATAGTCGCTGTATTGAGGTTCACCCAGCGCTTGGGCACGATCGGTTCGGCGCTTTCCGGCAGCTCGGTGCGCAATCGGTCGAGTTGGCCCATTTTTTTCAGGAACGCTTTATGACCGTCGATCCCAACCGCGAGCGCCATGCGCGCCGCGCCAATATTCGAGGAGTAGGTGAAAATCTCCGGCACCGAGAGGATACGATGCTGCGCTTCGAAATCGTGGATGTCGAACCGCCCCATGTGCAAGGGCATGCGCGCGTCGAAGGTCGACTTGAGCGTCGCCTTGCCGGAATCGAGCGCCATGGCGACGGTGAACGCCTTGAACGTCGATCCCATTTCGAACACGCCGGTGGTCAGCCGATTGATGCGTGATGGATCGAGCGCTTGGCGTGGATTGTTCGGATCGTAATCCGGCTCCGAGACCATCGCCAGCACTTCACCGGTGCGGACATTGAGCACGAGGCCGGCCGCCGCCAAGGCGCCGAACTTTGCGCGTGCCGCGGCGAGCTCGTCACGCAGAACGTGCTGGACGCGCAAATCGACGGCAAGCTCGATCGGGCTTTGCAGGCGATCGGTCGCAAAACCCGCCATGTGCAAGGCGGCCAATCCCTGGCCGTCGAGCCATTTCTCGATCCCAGCGATGCCCTGGTTATCGATATTGACGTGGCCGATCAGATGCGAAATCTCGGCGCCGTCCGGGTAATCGCGTTTGTTCTCGTTGAGAAAACCGATACCGGGCAGGCCTTGGCGATAAATCTCGCGCTGCTGTTCCGGAGTGATATCGCGCCGCAGCCAGACAAATCCGCGCTTGGACGAAAGCCGCTCGCGCAGCTCGTTGGCATCGAGATCGGGAAGATCCGCTGTGAGCAATTCGACCGCTTCATCGACGTCGATCAGACGACGCGGTTCGGCGTAGAGCGACGGCACGCGCACGTCGGTCGCTAGCACTGTGCCGTTGCGGTCGAGAATATCAGGCCGTGCGGTCGCGATCGCGTCGCTCGATACGACACGATGGGCGGCATGGCTGTCGGAGGCCAGCGCGAACATCACCAGCCGCGCTGCGATGACCGAATAGACGGCAGCGAAAGCAATAATGGCCAAACCGATGCGCGCCCGTGCCTTGGCAGGGCGATCCGCCGCGGCGCCAAAAAGAATCTTGCCGATCAGCCATTGCCGCCACGGCGGACGCGTTCCGCGTGCGATCGGCGCGGCAAGTAGCGATTCAGCGACTGCGCTCATTTGGCGATGCTCCGGTTGCGATGCCGCCGGCTGGGCGATCGGCGGCTCGGTTCGGATTTGCCGCCGGAACAGTTCCGGTCACCTCGAGCCTGCTCGGCTGCTCGAGGTTCTCGATCATTCCGCCGATCGGGTCGGCACGCGTCGCGAGGTCTTGGGCCGGACGTTCG
This sequence comes from Xanthobacteraceae bacterium, assembly GCA_036497645.1. Taxonomy (GTDB): domain Bacteria; phylum Pseudomonadota; class Alphaproteobacteria; order Rhizobiales; family Xanthobacteraceae; genus BOG-931. The sequence continues at coordinate 34,087 of DASXJB010000074.1, read as the reverse complement.
GGTAAGCGATCGAGAGCGTCGAACTGCGTCGGCGCGATCGGGCGCAGCGGCAAGTAGCGCTTCGCGAGCGTTTCGATCCGCGCCGGACTATCGAGCTGCTCCCATTCCGCGCGCAGCGCTGCGATCTTGTCGCGCTCATGACGCAGTTCGCCGCGCAGCCTGGCTAGCCGCTCGGCTTGGACCGTGGCATCCAATTTGATGCGGTAAACGTAGGCGGCGGCGAGCACCAGGATGCCGATCACAACGAGGTTCAATACGCGCAGAATCACGCCGGACCTCGCATGATGTCGGCAAGCCGCGGCAGCCGTGGCAGGAGATCGTCGAGGTCATCGCCGCGCGCCGGCGCCTCGGTTCGCTCGGCGGCGCGCAGCTTGGCTGAGCGCGCGCGTGGATTAGAGGCCAATTCAGATTCGTCCGGAGTTTCTGGACGCCGTGTCAGCACGCGGAATGTTGGAGGCGGCGCCGCGGCTTCCGGCCGATGACGCGATCCGGCTGGGCCGCGGCTATGTCTTGTCAGAAAATTTTTAACGATGCGGTCCTCAAGGGAGTGAAACGCGATCACCACCAGCCGGCCCGAGGCTTTAAGCGCCCGCTCCGCGGCGGCGAGGCCGAGGGCGAGTTCGGAAAGTTCGCCGTTGACGAAGATACGCAGCGCCTGGAAGGTTCGGGTCGCCGGATGAATCGTGCGATCGCGCGCCGGCATCACTGCGCTGACGATCTCGGCAAGCGCGCGGGTCGAGTCGATAGCAGCTTTGTTGCGCGCCCGGACGATCGCTCGCGCGACTGCGCGGGCGCGTTTTTCTTCTCCCAATTCGGCGATGATGGCGGCGAGTTCGCGCTCGCCGGCGCGGGCAATGACATCGGCTGCATTCGGCCCTGTGCCTGACATGCGCATGTCCAGTGGTCCATCGAGGCGGAATGAAAATCCGCGCGCCGCTTCATCAAGCTGCATCGACGACACGCCGAGATCGAACGCGATTCCGTCTACCCGGTTCGCGCCCCCTACGATCGACTCCAGATTGGAGAAACGGTCCTCGAAAAGCTCGAGCCGGCCCTGTGCCGCTGCGGCGAGTGATGCGCCTTGCGCGATTGCAGCCGGATCGCGGTCGATGCCGATCACGCGCGCATTGGCGGTTTGCAAGATGGCGCGCGCATAGCCGCCGCCGCCGAACGTGGCGTCGACATAAAGGCCGCCGGGCTTGACCGCGAGCCAATCGATGGCGGGGCGGGCGAGCACGGGAATGTGACGAGCCGGTCCGCCAGCGACAGCACCGCTGCCGCTGCCCGCTGTCATTCCCGTGCTCCGAGCGGTTTTGCCGCCGTCATCCGGGCGCCCAGTTCCTGCTTGAAAGCGCGGACCCTCTCGGTGGCCTCCGCGAGCTCCGCGCGAAAGCGGCCGGGTTCCCAGATTCGAAATTTGTGGCCGAGACCGACAAAGGTCGCTGCGTCGGCGATGCCGGCATGCGCCTTGAGGCTCTCGGTCAAGATCACGCGACCTTCGCTGTCGATCTTGAGCGTCTCGCTCGTGCCATAGAGCGACAGGGCAAATTGTTCGCGCTGTTCCGAATAGGGCGGATAGCCGGTAATCAGCGCTTGGATTTCGGTGAGAAGCGCATTGCCGCCGGCATCGAGCGCCGGCCGGTCGAGCGCGGGATGACAATAAAGTCCATCGAAGCCGTCGCGCGCCAGTACCGCTCGGAATGATGCCGGCACCGAAATGCGTCCTTTCGCATCGATACGGAGCACGTAGTGGGACACAAACTGGTCCATCTTGCCCCTCGCCCGAAGGCCGGCGCGATACGCGCGGTGCGCCCGACTTCTGCGATCTGCGCCACCAGCTGGGCGTCAATCGCCGTCGTGGGAAATAATGGGCTATCATGGGTGGTAATGGTCGTCAACGGGCCAAGGGGGCACCGTGGCTGGCTTCGAAGCTCTCTAATTAACGAGGGGTAAGCTTAAAGAACCGTTGAAGCGCGCAGGCTCACCTTCGGGCGTTGTCCGGCCGGTCCAGATGCCGACAGGCGGTGCGGTCCTCCTCCAAAGTCCGATCGCCGACGTTTTTCGTGTTCTTTGAGCAACGCCTTTGGCCTTTGTTGAATCTTTTCCCGTGACCCGGTGCGCAAATCACCTTGTCGGCACGCGATGTTCTCCTAAAGTCGGTCCCATGTCGCGTCCTGCGTTTGCGCCCGATTCCTCTGTTGTCGCCGAGGTGATGCCCTCGCCCAATCACGGCGAGCGGAGTGATGGCTGGCGGCCGGATATGATCCTGCTGCACTACACCGGGATGGCGGACGCAGATTCCGCGCTGGCGCTGTTGTGCGCTCAGGGCAGCAATGTCTCGGCGCACTACTTCGTATTCGAGGACGGCCGGATCATTCAAATGGTGGCGGAAAGCCGCCGCGCTTGGCATGCCGGCAAATCAGAATGGGCCGGGGAAACCGACATCAATTCCTGTTCGATCGGAATCGAAATCGCCAATCCCGGCCACGACCACGGCTACCCTGATTTTCCAAAACGCCAGATCGCCGCTGTGACGACGCTCTGCCGCAGTATCCAGACCCGCAACGCGATCGCGCCGGCGCGCGTATTGGCTCATTCCGATGTTGCGCCCGCTCGCAAGCAGGACCCCGGTGAAAAATTTCCCTGGCATACGCTCTATGAATCGGGCGTCGGCCATTGGGTGAAGCCGGCACCGATCATGAATTTTGGCCAAGTTCTTGCGCCGGCCTCGCGGGGAGACGCCGTGGTCGCGCTGCAGAAATCTCTGCGCGAGTATGGCTATGGGATTGAGGCCAACGGCGACTATGATTCGAACACATCGGAGGTCGTGACCGCGTTCCAGCGCCATTTCCGCCCCGAACGCGTCGATGGCCATGCCGATCCATCGACGCGAAGCACATTGCAGGAACTTCTTGCCACCCGCGGCCGTGCCAGAACCATCGCGGCTCGGGCCCGGACCGCGATGCTGCGCGCCGCACCCTAAACTTTAAGCTTGCGGCGTGATAGTCCGCCTTCGACCCTTGACGAACATCGTCAATATCCCCATCCCTGAGGGTGTCAGTCGGTCGGACGGCCGCTCCGGCGAAGCCGAAAGGTTGCCGGAGAGGAAAGTCCGGGCTCCGCGGACAGGCGGTGCCGGATAACATCCGGCGGGTGCGAACTCAGGGACAGTGCCACAGAAAACATACCGCCTCGGCATGTTGTGTTAGCCGCGGCAAGGGTGAAATGGTGCGGTAAGAGCGCACCGCGTCGGCGGTAACGCCGGCGGCACGGCAAACCCCACCGGGAGCAAGACCGAATAGGGGCGGCGCGAAGCCATGCGCAAGCACGTGCTTCGGGATGGTGTCCGGATCCAGCCGTCCGGGTAGGTTGCTTGAGGCGCCGGGCGACCGGAGCCCCAGAGGAATGGCCGTCACGCACGCGAATGCGTTCGCATGCCGTCCAGAACCCGGCTTATAGGCCGGCTGACGTGCGAATAAGGGCGCTCGGTGGAACCCCGCCGGGCGCCCACCAATTTTGCGCACCACTCTGGCACGGCTCTTGAATGGACACTGGCAAACCGGGGACAGCATGAGCGATGCCTTTGTTTGAGGCATATCGCGGATTCTGTTCTTCAACTTCTATGGTTTGGAGCGAATCATTCCAAAGATGGCGATGGAAATTGCCGAATATGAAATAACATTCTATGTCTGAGCGAGGAGCATGACTCGAGCACCTCAACAAATCGGAACAGCCCGGATCGCGCCATTGTCGCGGCTGCCGGCTTTCTTTGCGCTCAATGGCAAGCGCGCCGTCGTTGCCGGCGGCAGCGCCGCCGCAACCTGGAAAGCTGAACTCCTGTCCGCCGCAGGTGCGCAGGTTGACGTGTTTGCGCCGGAGCCCGGCGAGGACATGCTGGCGCTAGCAAGCGCCCCGCCGAACGGTGCCGTCGTTATCGCGCGGCGGAATTGGTCCGCGGACGATTTTAGCAGCGCCGCCATCGCGGTCGCCGATTGTCCGAACGACGAAGCCGCCGCGCAATTTGCGGCGGCAGCACGCAATGCCGGCGTGCCGGTCAATGTCATCGACCGGCCGGCATTCTGTGACTTCTCGTTCGGCGCGATCGTCAATCGCTCTCCACTCCTGATCGGCATTTCTACCGAAGGCGCTTCTCCGGTGTTTGGTCAGGCGATTCGGGCCAAGATCGAAGCGCTGATCCCGCAGGGGTTCGCGCGCTGGGCGGCGGCGGCGCTGGCATGGCGGCCGCGCTTGCGCGCGCTCGCTTTGTCGTTTCGCAGCCGCCGCACCTTTTGGGAGAAGTTCACCGCCCGTGCCATGGCTGCTCCGAATCGAACGCCGGACGAGGCGGAGCTCGATGCGTTGCTCGCCCCGGCACCGCGTGCCGGCGGATCGGTGACGCTGGTCGGCGCCGGACCGGGCGATCCGGAATTATTGACGCTGCGCGCGGTCCGCGCGTTGCAATCAGCCGACGTGATCCTGTTCGACGATCTCGTCTCGACCGATATTCTCGATTTTGCTCGCCGCGAGGCCAAGAGGATGCTCGTCGGCAAAACCGGACATGCGCCGTCATGCCACCAGGACGACATCAATGCGATGATGATTTCGCTCGCTAAGAGCGGGCGCGCCGTGGTGCGACTAAAGGGCGGCGATCCGATGATATTCGGCCGCGCCAACGAGGAGATAGCGGCCTGCCGCGCGGCGGGAATTCCGATCGAAGTCGTTCCCGGTATCACCGCCGCGCAAGGCGCGGCCAGCCGGCTCCTGGTCTCATTGACGCGCCGCGGCGAAGCGCGGCGCTTGCAATACGTCACCGGTCACAGCCGCGGCGGCGCACTGCCGGCCGATATCGACTGGACAAGCCTAGCCGATCCCACCGTGACGACCGTCGTTTACATGCCGACCAAAACCTTGCCTGGACTGGTGGACGCCGCGCTCAAAGCGGGTCTTGAGCCAAAAACTCCGGCGGTTGCCGTGATATCGGCGACGCGCTCCGACGAGCGCATGATTGCCGCGACAATCGCCGATTTGCCTGGACGGCTCGCCGCCGAACCGCTCGCGGGGCCTATTGTAGTAATGATCGGACGCGTGTTCGAACACCTGCAAGGCGGCGCCAATGAAGTCACTTTCGCGCCCCAACCGGGGCCGTTAGCGATGATTTCCTAAAAGGTTGCAGAGACCCGCCCCCGCCGCCTATCTATCTCCTGCATGAACAGTCTGACCCCCCCGCCCTCCGTCGCGAGCTCCGCGCATTTGCCGCCCCATCAGGCGGGCCTGATTGACGCGCGCGTCACGGCCATTGAGGAAGTCGCCCGCGACACCAAGCTCTATACTTTCGCGCGGATCGATGGCGCCAAGCTGCCGGCTTACGCGCCGGGCGCACACATCGATCTGCATCTGCCCAATGGATTAGTGCGCCAATTCTCATTGGTCGTGCCGGATTCGAACCCGGACAAGTACGTCGTCGGTGTCAAGCGCGATGCCGCAAGCCGCGGCGGCTCACGCTACATCATCGACGAAATGCACGTCGGCGCTCAGATAAAGATCAGCCCGCCCCGCAACAATTTCCCGCTCATCGACAATGCCGAGCACGTCGTGCTCATCGCCGGCGGCATTGGCATCACGCCGATCTGGTGCATGGTGCAACAGCTCGCCGCGCGGAAGGGGTCCTGGAAACTTTATTATTCGTGCCGGTCACGCCAGGATATGGCGTTTCTGGAGGAACTCAAAAAACTCGATCCGCAAGCGGTGCACCTGCATTTTGACGACGAGGCCGACGGCAGGTTTCTCGACCTCGCTGGAGCGATCGAAGCGGCACCGCAAAACACGCACTTTTATTGCTGCGGACCAAACCCGATGCTCAAAGTGTTCGAGACGGCCGCGGCAAGCCGCCCGCGCGGCAATATTCATATCGAATATTTCACGCCGAAAGACGATGCAACGACCGGCCATATCGGTGGGTTCTGGGTCGAACTGGCGCGCTCCGGCGAGGAATATTTCATTCCCGAGGGCAAGAAAGTTCTTGAAGTCCTGTTTGAAGCCGGTGTCGACGTCGACTATTCCTGCGAACTCGGCATTTGCGGCGCCTGCGAGACGCGGGTGATTTCCGGCATCCCCGAGCATCATGATTCGGTGCTGAGCGAGGAAGAGCAGGCATCGAACGAGAAGGTCATGATCTGCTGCTGCGGCTGCAAGAGCGAACGGCTAGTCTTGGACATGTAGCCACGCGGCGGCTGCTCTGGTCGCAAAAATTCGGCAATTCGAACGCTGGTGACGCCATGGGCGACGGTCTATAACCGCGCTATGGACGCCCCCGTCAGATCGCCGACCAAGAAAAGCCGTCCCGCAAAGGAAAAACAGGATTTGCGCGCCTGGATCGCGCAACTGTGCCAGGCCGGCGAGCTGCAAGATATCAGAGGCGCCGAGCGCGAGCGCGAAATCGGCGGCATCGTCGATATTTATCAGCGCCGCATCGGCAACAAGGCCGTGCTGTTCGATGACATTCCAGGACACGCGCGCGGCCATCGAATCCTGGCCAACATTCTGACCTCGCTGCGCCGGATCAATATCACGCTCGGGCTTGATCCAGATGCTAGTCCCAATGATCTGATCCAATACTGGCGCCGCTACATGAAGGAAGCGCGCGCGATCGCGCCCGTCACGGTGCAGAGCGGGCCGGTCATGGAAAACGTCCTCACCGGCAGCAATATCGATATCTTCAAAATTCCGGTGCCGCGCTGGCACGAACATGACGGCGGCTATTACATCGGCACCGGCGACATGGTCATCATGCGCGACCCGGACACCGGCTGGATCAATTACGGCGCCTATCGCGTGCAGGCGCAGGCGCGCAATGCCGCAACAGTCATGTGCTCGAAAGGCAAGCACGGCGATCTCATTCGCCGACGCTATCATGAGCGCAGCGAGCCGTGCCCGATCGCGGTGATTTGCGGCATGTATCCAGCATTGTTTATGATCGCCGGCCTGGAAATTCCGTATGGCAAGAACGAATTCGAAGCCGCGGGCGGGCTGATCGGCGAACCGGTCGAAGTCATCACCGGGCCGCGCACTGGCCTGCCGATTCCCGCGCACGCGGAAATCGCGTTCGAAGGCTTCATCCACCCGAATGATCTGCTCGACGAGGGTCCGCTCGGCGAGTGGACCGGCTATTACGCCGGCGGTCTCAAGAAAGAGCCTGCGATCCGGATCGAAACGTTCATGCATCGCGACGATCCGATCCTGCTCGGCGCAATTCCAGGCATTCCGCCCGACGACGATTCGTTCTATCGCGGCACCTATCGTGCGGGCGCAGTATGGAATCAACTCGAAGCCGCGGGCGTGCCCGAAGTGAAGGGCGTGTGGGCGCATCCCGCCGGCGGCAGCCGGCTATGGCTCACCGTCGCGATCAAGCAGCAATATGCCGGTCACGCCAAGCAAGCGGGCCTCATCGCTTCGCAATGCCATGCCGGCGCCTACGCCAACCGTTTCGTCGTCGTGGTCGATGACGACATCGATCCGGCCGACACAGATAAAGTGATATGGGCGATGTGCACGCGGTTCGATCCACGCGAGGGCATGGAGACGCTGCGCGGCTGCTGGTCGACGGCGCTCGACCCGATGGCCTATGCCGCCGACGATCCGCGCAACGCGCGGGTTGTGATCGATGCTTGCAAGCCGTTTAGGCGGCGCGACAACTTCCCCGAAGAGGTGCGGCTCAGCAAAGAAGTCGAGGATCTGGTGCGTAAGAAGTTTTCGGAAGTACTGCCGCGCTAACCGAAGTCACCATGAACGAAAAATTCGAAATCACACTGAACATCAACGGCCGCGATTATCCGATCCGGGTCGAGCCGCGCAAAACGCTGGTCGATGCGATCCGCGACGATTGCGGACAAACGGGAACGCATATCGGTTGCGAGCATGGCGTCTGCGGGACCTGCACCATCATCGTCGACGATGAAGCGGTGCGCTCGTGCTTGATGTTTGCGATCCAAGCGCAAGGCAAGAAGATCCGCACGGTCGAGGGTCTGGCGAACGGCGAGGAGCTGCATCCGCTGCAGCGCGCCTTCATCGAGAATCACGGATTGCAATGCGGCTATTGCACGCCAGGCTTTCTGATGCTCGCCACCAACGTGCTGGAAAAGAATCCGAATATCGGCGACGAGGAACTGCTCGACGTGCTCGCCTCCAATCTGTGCCGCTGCACCGGTTATCAGAATATCATCAAGGCGGTGCGAGCGGCGCGCGATGAGATGCGCGGGGCGCGCGCGCCGGCGTGAGGGTTATTGAGGTTACAAGCGCAGCGCCGCCAGCGCTGCCTTCGCGACTTCGACATCCTGCTCGATCTTGGCGCCGCCGGCGGCGACCGCACCGATCACTTCTCCGTTGACCTCGATCGGAAACCCGCCCGGCACATTGGTGAAGTCGCCCATGCGCACCGACATCGACAGCGCGTTCTCCTCCGGCGCGTAACCTGTCGGCAGCCGCTGCGAGGCGGCGGTGATGGCCTTGCGCTGCGTCGTGATAATGGAAAAGTGCCGGGCGCCGTCCATCATCAGAAAAGCGATCAGCCGGCAGCTCTGATCGGCCACCGCGAGCGAAACCTTGCAGTCGAGCGCCTCGGCCTTGGCGACGCCGGCCTCGATCATTTTCAGGCTCGCTTTATGCGTGAGCCGATGGGTGGTAACAAAATCGGTCATACGACAATTCCTCCCGATCCCGATCAATTGGAAATGACACAAAAACGGTGCTTCCGTCAGCTTTTTTGGATAAATCTCCGCGGCGTCAATTCATGAGAGGTCATAACGGTGAATAAACCGCCGCCCCATTGGGACCGCGAGGCCGATGTCGTCGTGATCGGCTCGGGCGCCACCGGCATGCCGGCGGCAATTGTCGCCCGCGAGGCCGGCGCCTCGGTCATCATCGTTGAGGCGCAGCCGCATATCGGCGGTCACGCGATCACCAGCGGCGGCAACCTGCCGCTCGGCGGCGGCACCAGCTATCAGAAAAAATACGGAGTAGAGGATTCGCCCGAACTATTCTTCCGCGATTTGACCGATTGGTCCGTAGTCGAGAACAATGGCTTCCCGCCCTATCGCTACAACGATCGCGAAATCATCCGCGCCTTTGTCGACAACAGCGTGGCGGCGTTCGAATTCCTGCTCGCCCACGGGGTAAGAGTCATCGACCGGCCGCCGAACAGTATCGGCCACGAGATCGGTGTGTCGGTGCAGCGAACCATGCAGATCGATGTTGCCGATTGGCCCATGGTCCATACTGGCAAGCCGGCCGATCCAAACGACCCCGAAATCAGGGCCGGAGCGGGCCTGATCCGGCCATTGGAAGCTGTGGCGCGCACAGCCGGTGTCGATATTCTGCTCGAACACCGCATGACCGCGATTCATCGCGAAGCGCCAAAGTCCGGTCGCGTTCTCGGCATCGCGGTGGATCATGGAGGCGCAGTTCGCAACATCCGCGCTCGCAAAGCGGTCATCGTCGCGACCGGCGGCTCAACCGGCAACGTCAACTTTCGCCGCATGTTTGACCCGCGGCTCACGGAAGAATATTGCGGGCTCGCCGGCATGCCGTGGTCCGATCAGGACGCCAGCGGCGAGCTTGCCGCCATGGAGATTGGCGCCGGGCTCTGGGGATTGTTCAACTATACCGGCGAATTCGGCTCCGGCATCACCAAGCCAGGCGCGATCGGCTGCCAGTACGGCTATGTCAAACTGCGCTGGCATCCGGGCAGCGCGGTTTTCGCCAAGGCGCGCGCCATCGGGCTTTCCGTCAAGGACTGGCAGGATCTCATTCTCGTCAACATGCTGGGCCGGCGCTTCTACGACGAGACCGCGGGCCACTTTGCCTACAACACCTATATGAGCGTCAATCCTTACGAGCCGCACAGCTACCTCAACGCCAAAAACGCAAAATATAATCCCAGCAATTTCATCAACGCGGCCTTGGCGGGCATAGGCGACGGTCATAACGGCGGCGGACCGATCTGGGCGATCTTCGACGCCGATGCAGTTGCGCGCGAGCAATGGGGGCCGACGCCGCCGCACGTCGATATCGACGCGGGCTTCTTCTTCGCCGCGGACACGCTCGACGCCCTGGCGCGAAAAATCACGATGAAATATCAGCGCGTGCCCATGCCGGCGAAAAACCTCGCCGAGACGGTCGCGCGTTACAATTCGTTCGTCGACGCCGAAAAGGATGCGGATTTTGGCAAACCGAAGCCGCGCTACAAGATCGCGCGGCCGCCGTTTTATGCCGCCTGGGCGACGCCGGTGCTCCACGACACCCGTGCTGGATTGCGCATCAACGCGCGCTGTCAGGTGATCGACATGGAAGGGGCGGCGATTCCCGGCCTCTATTGCGGCGGCGAATCGGCCGGCGGGTTTTCCATGCACGGCCTGCCCCGCGCAATTTGTCAGGGATTTATCGCAGGACGAAATGCGGCAGCTGAATCGGACGACAGAGGACAGACGACGGACGACAGGTAGGAGCGCGCTTCTGCTTTATCCGTCCGCTGTCGTCCGACATCAGTTGTCCGCTACACTGTCGTCTGGGCCACGCCGCGCTCGGCGTATAGCGCTTCCTTGGCGCCTTCTTTGAAAGGCACCTCGGGCGGCAGAACTACCGAGCAAGAGCGCACCCTGTGGTGCGCCGGATCGACGCCGGGCGGCATTACAGCTTTGTCGACCAACGCCTTGGCCGCGCGCATCAGTCGATGGCGCGCCATGATGATGCCGTTGTCGGTCGAGACCAGGTTCTCTTTCGTACGATCGCAGATCGGCCCCATGCTTTCCTGCAATGAAGCGTCCTGCATGGCAAAACCGGCAACCCCGCTAAAGGTTTTGCCCGCCTTCTGCGCCGCGCGGTCAATGAGATAGTCATTGTCTTTGTTGGCGAGGGGCCGGTATGTGCCCGGGATGTATTTGCAATGCACGCCGGCGCCATCTTTCATGGCGTCCACCTCGCTCTTGGCCAGCGCCCGCACCGGGTGGAAATCATAAGACCACGCCCGGCAATTCTCGTCGTCAATCGGCACCCAGAAGTGACCGTGGATCGGATGATCGCCCCGCGGCGGGATCATCGTGAAGCACGGCATCACCCACGGCGTAATGCGCCAATAATATTTTCCGTTCTCAGCGTTGCGCCGCGCGCCGATGAACAGTCCGCCCGGCTGCTCGACCACTTCAAAATGCGGCTGCATGTCGGCGAGATTGTATTGATTGCCTTTGGCGCCCTTGAATAAGGGGTCGGAGCCCAGGTCGCCACGATGTAAGAATGAAACGTGGCTTGAGTCGATCCCGCCTTCCATCGCTTGCAGCCAATTGCATTCCTCCAAGCGTTTGGAGACGAATGTCTGTTCCGGCGGCACGAGTGCGAATTCCCACTCCGGCAATGGCGGCTTTTGTTCCGGCGGACCCATGTAGGTCCACAGCACGTCGCCGCGTTTCACCAGCGGATACGACGCGAGCTTGATCTTGTTGCAGAAGCCGCTCTCCACCGGCTCCGACGGCACTTCGATACACTGGCCGGTCACGTCGTATTTCCAGCCATGATAGGGACAGCGCAGGCCTCCGTTCTCGTTGCGGCCGAACCAGAGCGACACGCCGCGATGGGCGCAAAACTCATCGATCAGGCCGTAACGGCCTTCGGAGTCGCGAAACGCGAGAAGCCGCTCCGAGAGCAATTTCACCCGCACCGGCGGGCAGTCGTTTTCAGGGAGTTCCTCGGCCAGGAGCGCCGGCAGCCAATAGCAGCGAAACAGTCTGCCCATCGGGATACCGGGACCGGTCTGCGTCAGAAGATCATTTTGTTCTTTTCTGAGCATGACTCTGTCCTTGATGGCGATTGTAATGGAAAGAGTAGGGATTCGAGGTCGGCCGAGCAAGGCGCAGCGTCGACTTCGCTGGCATAAGCGGCAGGCGAAATCGCATGAAGGACCGCGGTTGCTCTGCCAGCGCAATTACGCTAAGTCCGCCGCTAAAGCATGATCCCGAAAAGTGGTATGTTTTTCGGAAGATCATCCTCGAACAACACGTCTGCCGTTTGGAGAGATGGGAATGGCCGATCACGCCGAGGTCCAATACGCGACCGCAACGGGCAATGATTATTCCGCTCACGAACAGATGTATCGCAATTTCGTCACGCTGCTGAAAGTATCGCTGGCGATCATCGTCGTGATCCTCATACTCATGGCAGTTTTCCTGACGTGATCTGACCGGCGCACCGGCGGAGGACTTATGAAGGTTGCGGTGATTGCCGAGACGGATGCGGACGAGCCGCGCGTCGCCGCAACTCCCGAAACCGTCAAGAAGATGGTCGCACTCGGGGCTACGATCGCCGTGCAACCGGGCGCGGGCGTCAAATCCGGCGTCCTCGACGCGGACTACACGGCGGCGGGCGCCGCCGTCGCGGCCGACCCCTCGAACGACGCCGACATCGTTCTTCAGGTGCGGCGGCCGGAAGGGCCCCAACTGGCGCGGCTGAGAAAAGGCGCCATCGTCATCGGCATGATGGACCCGTATGGCCACGACAACGCGGTTCGTGCGATGGCCGATGCCGGCATCATCGCCTTCGCGCTGGAGCTCCTGCCGCGCATCACTCGCGCACAAGTCATGGATGTGTTGTCGAGCCAAGCCAATCTGGCGGGCTATCGTGCCGTCATCGACGCCGCCGCCGAGTTCGGCCGCGCGCTGCCGATGATGATGACGGCTGCCGGCACGGTTCCCGCCACCCGGGTCTTCATCATGGGGGCGGGCGTGGCCGGGCTGCAGGCAATTGCGACTGCCCGCCGGCTCGGCGCTATCGTCACCGCAACCGACGTGCGGCCGGCGGCCAAAGAGCAAGTGGAAAGCCTTGGTGCAAAATTTATCGCGGTTGAGGACGAGGAATTCAAAGCCGCAGAGACGGCCGGCGGCTATGCCAAGGAAATGTCGAAAGAGTATCAGGCCAAGCAGGCCGCTCTGGTCGCCGAACATATAAAGAAGCAGGACATCGTGATCACGACCGCGCTTATCCCCGGCCGCCCGGCGCCGCGGCTTCTCAGCAGAGAGATGGTTGCCTCGATGCGGCCCGGCTCGGTGGTGGTGGATCTCGCGGTCGAACGCGGCGGCAATGTCGAGGGCGTGAGCCCTGACGCGGTGACCGAGATCAACGGCGTCAAGATCGTCGGCTATCGCAACGTGCCGGGTCGGCTCGCGGCGACGGCCTCGAGCCTCTACGCCAAGAACGTCTTTGCTTTCCTAGAGCTCCTGATCGACAAAAAGAGCAAAGCAGTGGCCGTCAATTGGGACGATGAAATTATCAAAGCCACCGCGCTCACCCGCGACGGCGCGGTCGTGCATCCGAGCTTTAGACCCAAAAGCGCGGCTTAAATCCAAGGAACGGCACCCGGTCATGATTACGCTTTCGGTTCTGGGTCAGCTCGATCTGATTGCTGCGGCGACCGGCAACGCGCCTGTCGCTGCGAGCGACAATCCCGACCCGTTCGTGTTCCGCCTGTCGATTTTCGTGCTCGCGGTGTTCGTCGGCTACTACGTGGTCTGGTCCGTCACGCCGGCGCTGCACACGCCATTGATGTCGGTGACCAATGCAATCTCGTCGGTCATTGTCGTCGGTGCGCTACTTGCTGTCGGTGTCGCACTTGTCACCAACGATGCCGGTCCGATCTGGGCGCGCGCGCTTGGCTTCGTGGCGCTGGTCTTCGCCTCGGTCAATATTTTTGGCGGTTTTCTGGTGACGCAACGTATGCTCGGCATGTTCCAAAGAAAAAAGAACTGACTGGATGAGCGCCAACCTCGCCGCGCTTTGTTATCTGGTCGCCGCCGCGCTTTTCATCCTGGCGTTGCGTGGCCTGTCGAATCCGGAAACCAGCCGGCGCGGCAATTTCTTCGGCATGCTCGGTATGGCGATCGCGATCGCCACCACGCTCGGGCTGCATCCGCCGGCGAGCTATTCGGCATGGGGCCTGGTTGCGCTCGGGATGGCGCTCGGCGGCGGCACCGGCGCGGTAATTGCGCGGCGCGTACCGATGACTTCGATGCCGGAATTGGTCGCTGCTTTCCACTCGCTGGTCGGCATGGCGGCGGTGCTGGTCGCGGCCGGTGCGCTCTACGCGCCTTCCGCCTTTGGCATCGGCAGCGAAGGCGCCATCCACGGCCAAAGCCTGATCGAAATGTCGCTTGGCGCCGCCATCGGCGCCGTCACCTTTACCGGCTCGGTCATCGCCTTCCTCAAGCTCTCGGGCCGAATGAGCGGCGCGCCGATCATTCTGCCGGCGCGGCACGCCATCAACATCGCGCTCGGCCTTGGACTGGTCGCGTTGATCGTCTGGTTTTTCGAAGCGCAGCAACATCTCGCATTTTGGCTCATCGCGGTGGTGTCGTTTCTGCTTGGCGTTCTCATCATCGTCCCGATCGGCGGCGCCGACATGCCGGTCGTGATCTCGATGCTCAATTCCTATTCGGGCTGGGCGGCCGCGGGCATCGGCTTCACTCTTGGAAATTCGGCATTGATCGTCACCGGCGCGCTGGTCGGATCTTCGGGCGCGATCCTGTCCTACATCATGTGCAAGGGCATGAACCGCTCGTTCATTTCGGTCATTCTCGGCGGCTTCGGTGGCGAAGTCGCGGGCCCGGCCGCGCATGCCGCCGACCGCCCGGTCAAGATCGGATCGGCGGAGGATGCAGCTTTCATTCTTAAGAATGCTGGCAAGGTCATCATCGTGCCGGGTTACGGCATGGCGGTGGCGCAGGCGCAGCATGCGCTGCGCGAAATGGCCGACAAGCTCAAGGCGGCAGGTGTCGAGGTGAAATACGCCATTCATCCGGTCGCCGGCCGCATGCCGGGTCACATGAACGTGCTCTTGGCCGAGGCGAACGTCCCTTACGACGAAGTATTTGAACTGGAAAACATCAATTCGGAATTTCCCCAAGCCGACGTCGCTTACGTGATCGGCGCCAATGACGTCACCAACCCTGCCGCTGAAGATGATCCGAAATCGCCGATCTACGGCATGCCGGTTCTGCAGGTGTGGAAAGCCGGCACCGTGATGTTCAACAAGCGCTCGCTCGCGTCCGGCTATGCCGGCATCGACAACCCGTTGTTTTATCGCGACAACACCATGATGCTGCTCGGCGACGCCAAGAAAATGACCGAAGAGATCGTCAAAGCGATCTAATCGGCACAACATGCGGCCGCAGCGCAATCCGGGGCGGGTCTGAACGAGGCGCGAGCATGCCGCAAGACGCTTCGCCGCAAAGCCCCTCCTCCGGACGGAATGGCGATCCATCTCCGCAACTGACGCCCCGCGCCCCGCGTTCCCGCTTGGCGGCGCGCCTGATCGCGCTTCCGCTCATCGGCGTCGTGGCCGGCTTGCTTTACTACGGCCTGTACGATCGCTTTTTTCTGCCGGCATGCGACTCGGACCGCGCCGAGCGCACGCTCGCGGACGTGCTCAAGCAGCTCAAGCTTGAGCCCAGCCGGTACGAGCCAATCGCAACGGTGTCGAGCAGCAAAACGCAGGTTGTGTGCAATGCGACCTTGCCACTGCCGGATGGCGGCAATGTCGTGATCGATTACAGTTTTTACTGGCAGGGCAGCCAGGCCAATATCCGATATTCGGTGACGCGGAAGTGAAGAACGCGAGCTGTCGCGCGTCATGAAGCGGGCTTGCCATATCCGCCCGCAGTCGGCGTCTGGATGATGATCGCTTCGCCGGCATCGATGATGGTTGCGTCGCAACCCTGCAATCGCTCCATGCGGCCATCCTTGCGCCGTACCCAGTTCTCGCCGATCTGCCCGTCGCCGCCGGCAGCCAGCCCAAATGGCGGCACGCGGCGATGGCCCGAAAGAATGGTGCACTCCATCTTTTCTAAAAACCGGATCGTGCGGCGGACGCCGTCGCCCGCTTTCCACCGCCCGCGCCCGCCGGAATCTTTTCGAACATGAAAGTCTTCGAGGAGAACCGGGTAGCGAAATTCCAGCACCTCCGGATCGGTGAGCCGTGTGTTGGTCATGTGGGTATGGACGGCATCGGTGCCGGGGAATCCGGGACCCGCGGGTGAGCCCGAGCAGATCGTCTCGTAATACTGATACTGCGCATTGCCGAAATTGAGATTGTTCATGGTGCCTTGCGCCGCCGCCATGGCGTCGAGCGCGCCGAACAGGCAGTTCGTCACCTCCTGCGAGGTTTCGACATTGCCGGCAACGACCGCGGCGGGAAATTCCGGCGACAAGAGCGATTTTTTCGGAATGATAATGCGGATCGGACGCAAGCAGCCGCCATTCATCGGGATGTCGTCATCGACCATGACGCGAAACACGTAAAGCACGGCGGCGCGGGTCACCGGCTCAGGCGCATTGAAATTGCTGGCTTGCTGCGGGCTCGTGCCGGTGAAATCGACGGTCGCCTCGCGTCGCGCCTTGTCGACCTCGATGCGCACCGTGATCTTGTTGCCCTGGTCGGTCTCCACCATAAACGCGCTGTCGTGCAGCCGATCGATGACCCGGCGCACGCTCTCCGCCGCATTGTCCTGCACGTGGCGCATATAGGCGCGCACCACTGGAAGCGTGAAATAGCGCACCATCTTGTGCAGTTCGCGCACGCCCATTTCGTTGGCAGCGATTTGTGCTTTGATGTCGTTGACGTTCTGCAATGGATTGCGTGCAGGGTATCGGCTGCCGGTCAGAAGCGCATAGAGCTCGCTTTCGCGAAAACGCCCGCGGTCGATCAGCTTGAAATTGTCGATATAGATTCCTTCCTGTTCGATCGTGGTCGCGTTCGGCGACATCGAGCCGGGCGAGATCCCACCGACGTCGGCGTGGTGCCCGCGCGAGGCGACCCAGAACAGGATTTTGCGACCGTGGAAAACCGGCGTGCAGACGGTGATGTCGGGCAAATGCGTGCCGCCGTTATAGGGCGCGTTGATGGCGTAGGCATCGCCAGGCCGGATCTTGCCTTTGTTCTCGCGAATTACGGTCTCGACAGCCCGATCCATCGAGCCGAGATGCACCGGCATGTGCGGGGCATTGGCGACCAGCGAGCCGTCGCCGTTGAACACCGCGCACGAAAAATCGAGCCGCTCCTTGATGTTCACCGAATAGGCGGTGTTCTGCAGCGCGACACCCATCTGCTCGGCGATCGACATGAACAGATTATTGAACACTTCGAGCATCACCGGATCGGCATGGGTGCCGATGGCGCGACCGCGGGCAAGTTTTTGCACGCGCCGCAATACCAGGTGATCGCGCGCGGTAAGCTCGCCCTGCCAGCCGTGCTCGACGACCACGGTCTGATGCGGCTCGACGATGATGGCCGGACCTTTGATCTTGTCACCGGGGACAAGCGCGGCGCGCAGGTAAACGTTCGCACGCCGCCACTTCCCGCCGGAAAAGAAGCGCGTCCGTTGCGCTGGCGCCGGCAGTTTGCGTCGCCTTGTCTTGCGGACTTTTTCCTTGAATCTGGCGCCGCCGCCGATCGCTTCGACGGAGACCGCTTCGATCACCAAGTCCTTGCTGCGGTCGATAAAGCCGAATTGCGCCTTGTGGGCGCGTTCGAAGGCGATTTTCATTTTTGCGACCCAGGTCAGCCGAACCTCCCCTCTCCCACCCGGGGCGCGCTTGCGCGCGCCCGAGTGCATGCTTGTCGGGGAGGGGTTGGCACCGACGATCAGAGGCGTGTCGGTTCCGGCGTAGCGAATGTGGGCGCGGACATGCAGCTTGATCTTTTTCGCTTCGACGCCTTGCGCTGCGACTTCGCCAATCACAGTCTCGGCGAGCCGGCTCGCCACCTTTTCAAGCGTGGCGTGCGCCTCTTTTCCGAACGGCTCCTCGATGGCCTGCTGTCGCACGCTGCGGATGTCTGCCAGCCCCATGCCGTACGCCGACAGCAGCGAAGACAACGGATGGATCAGCACATGCGTCATGCCGAGGGCATCGGCGACCAAGCAGGCGTGCTGCCCGCCGGCGCCGCCGAAGCAATTGAGCGCGTAGCGGGTCACGTCGTAGCCGCGCTGCACCGATATTTTCTTGATCGCGTTCGCCATGTTTTGCACGGCGATTTTGATGAAACCGTCGGCGACCTGTTCGGCGCCCCGCCCGTCGCCTATCTGTATCGCCAGCGAGGCAAAAGCGTTGCGAACCTCCTCGGCATCGAGCGGCAAATTCTGCTGAGGCCCGAAGATTTGCGGAAAAAACTCCGGAATGAGTTTCCCCACCATCACATTGGCATCGGTCACCGCCAGCGGACCGCCGCGCCGGTAGCATTTCGGCCCGGGATTGGCGCCGGCCGAATCCGGACCGACGCGGAAGCGCGCACCGTCGTAGTGCAGGATCGATCCGCCGCCCGCCGCGACCGTGTGAATGAGCATCATCGGCGCGCGCATGCGCACGCCAGCGACTTCGGTTTCGAATGCCCGCTCGTATTCGCCGGCGAAATGCGACACGTCGGTCGAAGTGCCGCCCATGTCGAAGCCGATCAGCCGCGAGAAGCCCGCTGCGCGTCCGGTCTCGGCCATGCCGACCACGCCGGCCGCCGGACCTGAGAGGATCGCATCCTTGCCGCGAAACAGGTCGGCCGCAGTGAGCCCGCCCGACGACATCATAAACATGAGGCGGGGGTTTGCACCGACGCGTTCCCTCCCCCGGCCCGGGCCGCGCTTGCGCGCTCCCGAGTGCAAGCTTGAAGGGAAGGGGTTAGGGAGGGGGGTAACTTCGGATGCAACGGACGAACCCCCCTCCCGGCTGCCTGAGGCAGCCGACCTCCCTCTCAAGAGGGGAGGTGACGATGGTTCGCTCGCGTCTTCGCCTTTCAGCTCCCCCGCCACCTGCGCCACGTAGCGGCGCAGAATCGGCGACAGATAGCTGTCGACCACGGTGGTATCGCCGCGGCCGACGAGCTTGATCAGCGGCGACACTTCGTGACTGGCCGACACTTGCGGAAACGCAAGCTCGCGGGCCAGCGCGGCCAGCCGCTGCTCGTTGGCGTGGTAGCGATAGGCATGCATCAGCACGATCGCGACTGCGCCAATGCCGTCGGCTTTGGCGCGTTCGAGCGCGCGCCGCGCCGCTTCAAGATCGAGTTCGCGCTCTACCGTGCCGTCGGCGCGCACGCGTTCGTCGACCTCGACCACGCGCTCGTACAACATGTCCGGTTTTATAATGTGCTTGGCGAAGATTTTCGGCCGTGCCTGGTAGCCGATGCGCAGCGCGTCGCGGAATCCTTTGGTGACCAAAAGCAGCGTCCGCTCGCCCTTGCGCTCAAGCAGCGCATTGGTCGCGACCGTCGTGCCCATCTTCACCGCGCTGATGCGCTCGCTCGCAATCGCAGCGCCCGCCGGCAATCCAAGCAAGTGCCGGATGCCCTGCACGGCCGCGTCGCGATAGGCTTCCGGATTTTCGGACAACAGCTTGTGCGTGACCAGCGCGCCGTCCGGCTTTCTGCCGATCACGTCGGTAAAAGTGCCGCCGCGATCGATCCAGAATTCCCAGCGGTCGGACCCCGATATGCTTTCAGACATGTCAGCCGCTTCCGCGCTCGATCCAGCCGCCTTTTTATGAGACACTCGGGCCACGACGAAGCCCACCCGCGATCCGTAAGACGATTGCACTAGTAGAGGATGCAACGATGCACAAGATTGCGATCTCCCCGGCCGCTTTGGACCGGATGACGCGGCGCATGGGCAAATTGCATCCGTTCGACACCATGGCGCCTCGCAAGACCGCCTTGCTGGTCATCGACATGCAGAACTACTTCGTCAAGCCGGGGCATCAGGGCGAGATTCCGGCGGCCCGCGAGATCGTGCCGAATATCAATCGGCTTGCCGCCGGTTTGCGGCGGCGCGGCGGCCATGTCGTCTGGATCCGCAACGGCACGAGCGACACGCGGGAAAGCTGGTCGACATTGCACGAGTGCCTGATGACGCCGGAGCGGGTGGAACGGCGCTTGGCGGAGATGGATATCGACGGCGACGGCTATGCTTACTGGCACCTCAACGACATTCGCCCCGAAGATGCGCAGATCACCAAGACCCGCTACAGCGCTTTTATCCAAGGCGCCTCGACCGCCGAGCAACACTTGCGCGACCGCGGCATCGACACGCTCTTGATCACGGGCACCGCAACCAATGTCTGCTGCGAAAGCTCGGCGCGCGACGCCATGATGCTCAACTTCAAGGTCGTGATGGTCTCGGATGCGCTTGCCACCCATACCGACGAAGAACACAACGCAACGCTGTCGGCATTCTACGGACAATTCGGCGACGTGCAGACCACTGAACAAGCGCTGCAATCGCTTGAGCGCGGCGACGCCGCGCGGGCTGCGGCGTAACACTTTCTTCTTCCACGCCTTCCTCATGCGAGGATGAATTTCGCCTTTTCGCGGCGCGCCCTTTGATTCCCGCCCCGCGATAGCGGGGAGGATGAGCGGGGACGCATGTCAATATGTCGGTGACGATTAAACCCCGAACAGCGTCTCGGCATTGCCGTGGGCGATGCGTTCGCGGTCGGCGGCGGAGACCGGGATCTGCTCGAGAAACGCGCGCGCTAACGTCATCGACTGATAGGGGTGGTCGGCGGAGAACATGATCCGCGGCACGCCGACCTCGAGCAGCAGGTTGAGGAACGTCGTGGGGAAATTAAAGCCCGACACCGTGTAATACACGTTCTCGCGCAAGTAAGCGGTGATCGGCCGCTTAAGCTTGGTCATCGCCGGCGTCATATTGTCGAGCCGGGGAAACAGCGACATCAAGCCTTCGCCGAGATGGCCGATCACGAGCTGCAGTTTCGGAAAGCGGTCGAAAGCGCCGCCGAGAACGAGCCGGATGACGTGAACCGCGGTCTCGATGTGCCATCCCCAGCCCGGGCTGCCGAACATGTCGCTCACCAGCGGCGAGAAGCCGGCGTAATAGGCGTCGAACACCGGCTGCGGCGGCTTGGTCGGATGGATGTGGATCGGCGCGTTGAGCGCCTCGGCGCATTCCAGGATCGGCCAGAAGAATTTGTCGTCGAGATAGCGGCCGCGCACGTGGCCGTTGATCACCGCGCCCTTGAACGCGCCGGAACGCAGGCGTTGCTCCAATTCCGCCGCCGCCTTGTCCGGCATCATCGTCGGCAGCGCGGCAAAGCCGCCGAAGCGTTTGGGATGTTTTTTTACTGCTTCGGCGACGGCGTCGTTGGTGTCGCGCGCGAGCGCGATTGCATCGTCAGCATCCAATTGCTCGGTGCCCGGCGAGGTCAAGGCCAGCATCTGAAAATCGATGCCGGCGGCGTCCATGGCGGCAAGGCGCTTGTCGCCAATGTCGCACAGCGGCTCGATCAGCTTCATCGCGCGGCCTTCGAATTTCAGCGCCGCCTTTTTCAGATCCTGGCCCGGACCGTCGAGAAATAACGGCGTGGCAAAATGCTCTTCAAGTGTGATGACGCGCATGATCTTTCCGGTTCCTGTTCTATGGTTCAGTCAGTCCGCTCGCCCCCGCGAAAGCGGGGACCCAGCGCCCCACGCCGATGCCCGTCATTCCACGTCAAGATCTGGATTCCCGCTTCCACGGGAATGAGCGGAATATTTTGCCGACGTGATCGCACATACCTATTCCACACTGATGTGCGAATCCCTGATGAGCTTGCGCCATTTCGGCTCTTCGCTGCGGACGCGCTCGGCAAGCGCCGCCGGCGAACCGGCGAGCGATTCGAAATATTGCGCGTCGAGAAAGTCGTGCTGCACCTGGGGATCGGCAAAGACGGCGCGAACCTCGGCATTGATCTTCTCGACCACACCGGCGGGAACGGCGGCCGGGCCGAACAGCCCGAACCACGACACCGCGGTGAAGCCCGGTACGGTTTCGGCGATCGCCGGCACCTCGGGCAGAAGCGCCATGCGCTTCTCGGCGCCCAGCCCAATGATCTTGACCGCTCCCGCCTTGGCCTGCGGCATGGCGCTGCCGGTCGAGATGAACATCAATTGGATGTGCCCAGCCATCACGTCTTCCAACGCCGGGGTCGCGCCCTTGTAATGGACGGCGACGAAATTCACGCCGGTGACGGCTTTGAACATTTCCATGTTGAGGTTGCCGCTCGAGCCGACGCCATAATCGCCGTAGTTCAATTGGCCTGGCTTCGCTTTGCCGAGTGCGATGAGGTCTTTGACGCTATTGGCTGGCACCGCGGGGTTGAGCACCAGCGCGTGATTGATGCTGACGAGACCGGTGATCGGTGTGAAGTCCTTCACCGGATCGTAGGCGAGATGCGGATAGAGCGACGGATTGACGACGAAGGTCGTTTCCGGACCGATGAACAAGGTGTAGCCGTCGCCCGGCTGGCGCGCGACATATTCGGCGGCGACCTGGTTATTGGCGCCCGGCTTGTTTTCCACGATCGCCTGCGCGCCCCAATCGGCAATGAAGCGGCGCGCCAGCATGCGCGCCAATAGATCGGTGACGCCGCCGGGCGACGCCGGTGCGATGATGGTGATGGTCTTTGACGGATAGTTATCGGCGCGGGCCGGCGCCTGCGCGACTGCGAGAGCGGCGGTGATGAGAAGCGCAGCGGCAATGCGCAATTTCGTAACTCGCCTTATTCCCCTCCCCCCACTTGGGCGCGCGCAAGCGCGGGCCGGGTGGGGGGCGGGAACATGCTGAACTGGTCGCGTCACAACGAACCTAACTCTTCCCGCTACTTCTTCGCCGCGGCATAGGGATAGATCACGTTGCCGGTCTTGTATTGCGGCGGCCACAGTATCGGCTGCACGCTGCCGTCGCGAAACTGATCGATATTGCCGGCGGCGACGTTCTGAAATTGTGTGATCAGCGTGCGCGGGGCCGCCCAGGCGCCGTCGGCGGCATAATTAATCTCGCCAACCACGGTATAGAAAGTGTGGTGGTGGATGTAATCGGCGAGTATCGCGGGATCGAGGGTCTTGGTCGTTTCCACCGCCTGCGCCAACACCTGCCCTGCGGCATAGCCGAACGGCACGAAGGCGTAGCCGATCGGATCGATTTTTTCGCCGGCAGCTTTGGCTTGATAGCGCTTGAGCACATCGGTGACGCCGGGAAAATTAAAGCTCGGCGCCGGCACGAAGCTTTCACTGATCACGATGCCGTCGAGCACCGGCCCGAGCTGCATTTTGATCGGCGTGATCAAAAGACCGATCATGGTGCCGCCGAACATTTTGGGGCTCAATCCGATTTCGGCCGCCGCGCGCACGATGCCGACCGTGTCCGGCGGATACGCGGCGACGAACACGATGTCCGGATTGGCCGCCTGCACGGCGCGCATCACCGGCGCGAAATCGGTCGTGCTCGGCGGATAGCTTTGATCGTAGATGATCTTGAAGTCCCCGGCCTTGGCGTTCTCCCGCGCGCCGTCGGCGGAGGTTTTCGAAAATTCAGCATCGGCGGCGACGATTGCGACGGTTTGCGGCTTTGGTTTCTGCGCCGCGGCGAGCACGAAGAAACCTTTCGAGAACGCCTTGGTCCCCTCCGGACCGACCGGGATCATGTCGAAGTAGCGTGAATAGTGGAAATGCCGGTTCACGTCGATCGCCAGAATGCTGATCGTCGTCATGTTGTGCTGCATGATCACCGGCATGGCGGCCGCCACCATGTTGGTGGCATAGGGACCGAGCAACAGATCGACTTTGTCGACGGTGATCAGCTTGGTGTAGATGCCCGGCACATTGGTGGGATTGCTCTGATCGTCGTAATAAACGAGCTCCACCGGCCGACCGAGCAGGCCGCCATGGGTGTTGACGTCATCGCGCCACAGCTCGAGTGCGATGATGAGCTGCTTGCCGTTTTGCGCCACCGATCCGGTCAAGGCCATGCTGAAACCGACCTTGATCGGATCGGCAGCGCGCGTCGGCGCGGCGAGCCCTGCCAGGAACAAAATCACGACGGCTAGAACAGCCGCAGCGGTGCCTCGGATCTTTCGCATGAATGCTCCCCCGCCTTTTATTTGCTCCCCCCCCGGGCCGCGCTTGCGCGCGCCCGAGTGGGGGAGGGAATGCGGCCTCACCATTCGTTGAAAGCAGGACAAACAAATCACTTCATCATTTCGTCGCTCGGCAGAATACCCCACAAATTCGCCGCCGACGGATCCTTGGCCCACACCTTCGGGCGCTGCGGATTGTCGCGGTGCCACGGCCGCGGCTCGAAATAACCGAGCTCCTCATTCATGCGGTCGAGCTCGGCGAAAGTCTCCGTGATCAACCCGTTCGGCGCGCGATGGTACGCAAACAGATTGTGACCGATGCCGTGCCGTCCCGGCCCCCATATCAGCTTATAGCCACGCAAGCTGAGAAGATCGCAGGCCTGCTGCAAATGCGCCCAATCGCGCAGCTCGAAGGCCGTGTGGAAATGCCGGTTCGATCCGGTTTCCATCAGATTGATGGTGTGGTGATCGGGACCGCAGCGCAGGAACTAGAAGAAGTCGCCCATCCAATCGGATTCACGAAAGCCAAGCACGTCGCAATAGAATTTGGTGACGCGCTTGACGTCGGTGACGTGAAAGGCGACGTGCCCGAGCTTGTACGGCACGATGCCCTTGGACTGGAATTTCTGGTGGGAGAAGGCGTCGCGCTTGAACACCTCCATCACCGTGCCCTTGGGATCGGCAAATACCAGCATGTCCTTGATCGATGGCTCGGGATCTTTGCGGCGCTCGGTCGCGATACCGTGGCCGGCGACCTGCTTTTCGAAAGCATCGAGGTCGGCGGACGGTGGAATCTGAAAGCCGACGCGGGTGCATTGCGCCTGCGCACCCTTGCGCAGCACGATGGAGTGGTGATCGACCGTCGAGGCGAGATAGACAGCGTCTTTCTCCTGTGCCGCAAGCGTCAAGCCGATGATCTCGGTATAGTATTCGGCCTGCTGCGGGAGATCGGGCGTCTCATAGGCGGCGTGCGCGATCTTGCTGACGCGAATCATGCGGTATCTCCCTTTGCCTTTAGTGCTTGCCGCGCGGCAGCGCGCCGATGACATCGACCATGGCGGCGACATCCTTATCGCCCAGGCCCATCTCCATGCAGCGCCGATAGAGGGGCACCACGCAATCCATAAGCGGCGTCGCCACCCCGACGCTGTCGGCAAAATCCGCGATCATGCCGAAATAATGCGCAAGCGTGCCGGCCGAGCCCTGCACCGGGTGGAATCGCCGCTCCGCCATCCATGGCGCGCGGATCGCAAACTGGGTCGAGCCGCCGCTGCCGTTGGCGATCGCCTTGATCATCAGCGGCACGTCGACGCCGGCTTTCAAGCCCAGCGCCACGGCTTCGGCGGTCGCGGCAATATTGATGGCGACGAGGAGATTGTTGACGAGCTTGACCCGGCTCGCCGCGCCAAATTCGCCGAAGTAGAGACAAGAATCGGTGATGCCAGCCACCACCGCTTCAAGCTTCTTGCAGGCCTCGGCGTCGCCGGCGAGATAGACCACGGCCTTGCGCGCGGCGACCATGCCGGGCGTGCCGGAAACCTCGCCATCGACGAACACCACGCCTTTGTCGGCGAGAAGCGCAATCTGCCGGGTCTTGTCGGGTAGCGGATGCGAGCCGAGCTCCGCCACGATTTGTCCCGGCCGGGCTGAGTGAATGAGGCCGCGCGCGCCGTGAACCACCTCGTCGAGCGCCTCTGTCGATGGCAGGCAGGTGAGCACCACGTCGGCTTGCGCGCCGACATCGGCGGCCGAACGCGCCGGCACGCCGCCGATTTTTTCGAACTCGGCGAGCGAGCCGCGGCGATAGCCGACGACGCGATAGCCGCTTTTGATCAGATTATCCGCAACCGGCAGGCCGATTTTGCCGATGCCGACCAGACCAACCGTGTTCATGATCGTTTCCAGTTATCGTTGCACTTCGACACACTGCCCCTGATCGTCATTGCGAGGAGCGATAGCGACGACACAATCCAGTTTTTCGAATGGAATTTTCTGGATTGCTTCGCTTTGCTCGCAATGACGACTCCGGTCGAACCCCATGTCACACCACTTCGACGGACTGATCCGACAAGTTGACGCGCACGCCAAGCATGCCCTCCATCACCGTCCATTCCTTGAGCTCGAAACTGCGCAGGCCTTGCGCGAAGAACGGCTCGGCTTGCGCGATGCGGCGCGCCTCGGCGGCATCTTTTACGCGCAGGACCGACAGGCCATGGCCGCTCGGTGCGCCATCAGGCTCGGTCAACGGGCCGGAGGCGAACAGAACGCCGCGTTTTTCCAGATCGACCATGTAATCAAGATGAGTGGCGAGAAGCGGCTTGAGCTTTTCCGGCGGCACGAGCGGTTTCGAAATCAGCACGTAGAGCTTCTTGCGCAGCATCTTGCCCATGAGCTCGGCGGCGCGCGCGTCCTCGTTCATGACCATCCGCTCCGAGATTGATCGCGCATCGTCCGCTGTCCCGTTGCGTGCTGTCAACTCCGCCCCAACTCAAAAAAACCGCGACGATTGCAAAGGCAGACCGAGGAAGTGGCGCCCGATCACCTCATAGATGGCAAATTGCGCCTGCGCCTGCTGCGAGACGGCGTGCATGTCGCGGAAGCGGCGCTCGAACGGATTGCTTTCGAAAACCGCGGTGGCGCCGGCGGCGAGATAAGCGGTCTCGGCGACTTGGCGTGCCTGCTGGCTGGCGTGGATCGAAGCCATGCGCAGCCGCACGCGCTGGTCGAACGTGACGGCATCGTCCTGCGCGGCGCGCCAGATCTCGTCCCAGGCGGCGAAGAAAAAAGCCCGCGCCGCCGCAAGCTGCGACTCGGCCACGCCGACCTGGGATTGGATCACCGCATTGTCGCGCATAACCGTCTTACTCGCCACCGGTGTCTTGGTCTGCGCGAGCGCGATGAACGCATCGAGCATGGCGCGAGCGATACCGAGCGCAATCGCCGGGAAGCTCGATCCGAACAATTGGTAGATGTTGAACGAATAAAGCGGGCCGTGCTCGCGCCGCTCGACGGGATCAAGCGCGTGATGAGCAACGGCGCAATCCTCGGGCACGAAGACATCGGTCAGCGCATAGGTATCGCTGCCGGTGCCCTTGAGCCCGATCACATGCCAGACATCTTTAATGACGGCAGAGCGGCGCGGCACCACAAAGGTCTTTTGCACCGGCTCGCCGCTGGCATCGTGACGCAAGCTGCCGTCGGCTTCGGAGACGAAGCTATGCGCCGCAAGCCAGGTGGCATGCCGGCTGCCGCTGGCAAACGGCCATTCGCCGGTGACGCGGAAGCCGCCGGGTTCGGCGATCGCCTTGGCGTTTTTGCTGGTCGAGGGACCCCAGGCCAGCACGCCGCGCGGATCGTTCTTGAAAATTTCCGCGGCGATGTTCGGCTTCAGCGACGAGGAAATGGTGGAACAGACCGAGGTCTGCGCCACGCACCACGCCGTCGAGGCATCCGCCTTGGCGAGCTCTTCGATCGCTTGCATGAAGGCGACCGGCGAGACTTCGTCGCCGCCGTACGAGCGCGGCACCAGCATGCGGAACAGCCGCGCCTCGTGCAGCGCATCGACGATGTCGGGCGGCAGTTCGCGGCCGGCCTCGATGCGGGCGGCGGCCGCGGCGAGGGTTGGCGCGAGCGCCCGTGCATTGGCGACGCAGTCCGACGTAACGCGCTGGTCCATTGATCCGTCCTTGGGGCCGTACTCGTATTATTTCGCAATCCCACTATACCCGTCTCCCGGACGGGATGGCGACTGCGGAACTGGGCGGGCCACGGCGTTGTTGCTGTGGCGGGACTGCACCAATTTTTGCGGGGAGATTTCATGCGCCGTTCGATTGATCCGTTGCTCGGCTTGAGCATTGCCGGCGTCCTTTGCCTCGCCGTCGTGCCGCTTTTGGCGCAAACGGCCACCGGCGTTCTCGAAGGCCTCGCCGCCTTCGGCGATTGGCGCGCCGACCGGCCGGGCGTGCACCGTGTCATCAGGCCGCGCGATTTGCCGCCGCCGCAACCGGCCGAATCGGCCAGTAACTTTGTCAGAGTCGCGCATCGGGGCGACGAGAAGCCGCTCGTCCCAGCCGGCTTTGCCGTCAACCTGTTCGCCTCCGGCTTGACTGGGCCGCGGCTCATCCGCGCCGCACCGAACGGCGATATATTCGTCGCGGAAAGCAGAGCCGGCCGCATCAGCGTGTTGCGGCCCGATGGCGGCGCGGCTGCCAAGAAATCGGTGTTTGCGTCGGGGCTGAACTATCCTTTCGGCATCGCCTTTTATCCGCCCGGTGCAGAACCGCAATGGGTCTATGTCGCCGATACCGGCGCGGTCTTGCGCTTTGCCTACCGCACCGGCGATCTCTCCCCGCGCGGCGAACCGGAAACGGTGGTCCCGCGGCTTCCGGTCAGCGGCCATGCAACGCGCGATGTCGCGTTCTCGCCCGACGGCGCGACCATGTATGTGTCGGTCGGCTCAGGCTCCAACGATGCCGAAGGGATGAGCAAGCTCTCCGATGCGAACTTGCAAAACTTCATTGCCGACCATCCGCTCGGCGCGACATGGGGCAATGAATCCGATCGCGCCGATGTTTTGGCGTTCGATCCGCAAGGCAAGAACAAAAAAATCTTCGCGACCGGCATCCGCAATTGCGTCGGCATGGCGGTCGCGCCCGACGGCACACTGTGGTGCTCGACCAACGAGCGCGATGGTCTCGGCGACGACCTGCCGCCCGACTATGTCACCCGCGTGAGCGCCAGCGCCTTCTATGGCTGGCCCTGGTATTACATCGGCGGCAATGAAGATCCGCACCACCGCGGCGAGCGCCCCGACCTCAAAGACAAGGTGGCAATTCCCGACGTTTTGATCGAAGCGCACTCGGCGTCGCTGGGCATGACGATCTATGACGGATCGCAATTTCCGGCGGACTATCGCGGCAACATCTTTGCCGCCGAGCATGGTTCGTGGAATCGGTCCAAGCGTACCGGCTACAAAGTCATTCGCGCGATCATGAAGGACGGCGCGCCGACCGGCGAATACGAGGATTTCGCCACCGGCTTTGTCATCAACGACACCACGGTGTGGGGCCGGCCGGTCGGCGTGACGGTCGCTGGCGACGGCACCTTGCTTATTTCCGAGGACGGCGGCGGCACGATCTGGCGCGTCTCCTATACCGGCAGATCGGCGCCGACCCAGTAACGACCCGTCATTCCCCGCGCGAGTCCGGCGCGACCGGAACAGCCGATGCTGCCGGGGCGTTGCCATCAGGAGACCGGGGCTGCAATGACTTCACCCCCAGGCAATTTATCTGTCGGCCGGCGGAAACCGCTGTCGAGCGCGGTGGCCGCGCGAGCGGACAGCCGGTCCGAAGCTGTCGTCGAAACTGATATTCCGACACGTCTCGACAGCTTGCCGTTCGGGCGTTTTCACGTACTCGTTATCACAGCGCTCGGCATCACCTGGATTCTCGACGGACTCGAAGTGACGCTCGCCGGCGCGCTGTCGGCCGAACTGATGCGCCCCAGCGCCCTAGGATTGAGCAACACGCAAATCGGGCTTGCAGGCAGCAGCTATCTCGCTGGCGCAGTGCTCGGCGCTTTCTTTTTCGGCTGGTTGACCGACCGGCTGGGGCGAAAAAAGCTGTTCACCATTACGCTTGCGGTCTACCTCCTGGCGACGGCGGCGACCGGTCTGTCCTGGGATGCGGGGAGTTATGCCCTGTTCCGGTTCCTGACCGGCGCCGGCATCGGCGGCGAATACACTGCCATCAATTCGACAATCCAGGAGCTTATTCCGGCCCGGTTCCGCGGCTGGACTGATCTACTCATCAACGGCAGCTTTTGGGTTGGCGCCGCCGTGGGCGCGGGGGGATCGCTCATTTTGCTCGATCCGGCGTTCGTCAATCCGGCGATTGGCTGGCGGCTGGCATTTCTAATCGGGGCTATAATCGGACTCGTGATTCTCTTGATGCGATTTTGGATACCGGAAAGCCCCCGCTGGCTCATAACGCACGGCTTGCCGCAACAAGCCGACGAAGTGGTCCGCGGAATCGAAGCGCATTTCGCGCATCTCGGCGAGCGCCCGCACGGCGCTCCGATCCGATTGCGCATGCGCCGCCACACGCCGCTTGGCGAAGTCGCCCGCACGCTGTTTAAGACCTATCGCGGCCGCACGCTGGTGGGCTTGAGCCTGATGACCTCGCAGGCGTTCTTCTACAATGCAATCTTCTTCACCTATGCGCTGGTTCTCACCGATTTCTACGGGACGCCGGCCAATCAAGTGGGCTGGTACATTCTGCCATTTGCCGCCGGCAACGTGCTCGGACCGATTCTGCTCGGGCACCTGTTCGACACGCTCGGGCGGCGGGTGATGATCGCCACGACTTACGCGCTATCCGGCATTTTGCTTGCGGTGACCGCGCAGCTGTTCAGTCACGATGTTCTGACAGCGCAGGGCTTGACCGCCGCCTGGATGATCGTTTTCTTCTTCGCCTCGGCGGCCGCAAGTTCGGCATACTTGACCGTGAGCGAAATTTTCCCGCTAGAGATCCGGGCGCTTGCCATTGCGTTCTTTTATGCTGTCGGCACCGGCGTCGGAGGCGTTATTGGCCCGCTGCTCTTGGGTGCGTTGATCAGTACGGGTTCGCGCGGCAGCGTCGCCATTGGTTACGTAATCGGTGCGGCTTTGATGATCGGCGCCGCGGCAGTCGAGGCGATCTGGGGCGTCGCTGCCGAGCGCAAGTCGCTGGAATCGGTTGCGGCTCCGCTGGCACTTGCCGACTAAGAAAGACTTGCCGACTGAGAAAGACTTGCCGATCGAGAAAGACTCGCCGAAGAAAGACTTGCCGAAAGACTCGCCGACTGAGAAAGAGAAGTGGAATTTAGAAATGGGCTTGGAATTCACTCACGTCGATATGGAGCTTGCGGATCGGTTCGTGGTTCCGGACTTGCGCCAATGCGCCCTGTTGCTCGACATCGACGGCACCATTCTCGACCTTGCTCCGGCGCCGCAGGAGGTCTGGGTTCCGGCCCAGCTACGCAACACGCTGTCCCGGCTTGAAGACCTGACCGGCGGCGCCTTGGCGCTGGTATCGGGACGCTCGCTCCATGACATCGATCTGATCTTCTCGCCATTGCAGCTCGCCGCCGTCGGCGGCCATGGCGCGGAGTTGCGCGTGGTGCCCGGCGGTGAGCCGGTGACACGCGCGCGCGAGCTCAATCCGGTATTAAAGCGCAAACTGGCGACGTTGACCGAACTCGGTCCCGGAATTCTGGTCGAGGACAAAGGCTATTCGCTCGCCCTGCACTATCGGCTGGCGCCGGACAAAGGCGATGTCTTGCGCGTGGCGATCCAGGATATCTGCGCCACGGCGCCGCGCGGATCGGTCGAAATCCTGCCCGGCAAGCTCGTCTTCGAAATCAAGATTGCCGGAATCAATAAAGCCGGCGCGGTGCGCGAGCTGATGAAGCATCCACCGTTCAAGGGTCGGAATCCGATTTTCATCGGCGACGATACGACCGACGAGCCGGTATTCCCGATTCTTTCGCAATTCGGCGGCTTGGGTTTTTCAGTCGGCCGCGTGGTCGCCGACGTTAACGGCCATTTCGAGAAACCGGAATCGGTGCGCGCGTGGCTTTCGCGCATCGCCAACAAAGGCCAAGGCACGGCAGTATGAACGATCGAGCCCACGACCTCGCCGTGCTCGCCAAGAATAGAGCGACCGGCGCCCAACACGATTCGCGGACCGCGCCCGGCGGCATGATTGACCATGGGCTCGATCTCGCCGTTATCGGCAATGGCCGCACCGCGGCGCTGGTCGATCCCTGCTCGCGCATCGTGTGGTGGTGCTATCCGCGCTTCGACGGCGAACCGATCTTCTGCCGGCTGTTGTCGGGGCGCGAAGAAAAGGGCTTCTCCGATGTCCTGCTTGAGGACATGGTGGATTATCAATCGCAATATGTGCGTAACACCGCGATTGTTTCCACCATCCTGACTGACCGTCACGGCGCCAAGGTAAAGATCACGGATCTCGCGCCGCGGTTCCGCCAATTCGGCCGCGTGTTCCGGCCGCCGCAGCTCTACCGCATCATCGAGCCGCTGGCCGGGCTGCCGCGCATCACCATCCGCATGCGGCCGACCTGCGATTACGGCAAGGCGCTGCCGCATCGTTCGCTCGGCAGCAATCACATCCGTTATGCCAACGACTCCACGGTGATCCGCCTCACCACCGATGCGCCGCTCTCACTGATCGACGGCGAGGCGCCGTTCGTGTTGACGCGGCCGCTGCACCTGGTGTTCGGCCCCGATGAGCCGTTCACCGGCGATCTGCAGGCGACGTGCCGCGACTTCATCGATCGCACGCATGATTATTGGATGGACTGGGTGCGCCGGCTGTCGATCTCTTACGATTGGCAGGAAGCGATCATCCGCGCCGCCATCACCTTGAAACTCTCGAATTTCGACGAAACCGGCGCGGTGGTCGCCGCCCACACCACCTCGATTCCGGAATCGCCGTCATCCGGCCGCACCTGGGATTACCGCTATTGCTGGCTGCGTGACGCTTATTTCGTCGTGCAGGCGCTCAATCGCATCGGCGCCACACGCACGATGGAAGAATTCATTTCATTCACGCTGTCGATCGCGTCCAAGCCGGACGAGGAACTCCGTCCGCTTTACAGCGTGGTGCCGACAACCGTCATCCACGAACGCACCGCGCCCGATCTGCAGGGCTATCGCGGCGACGGCCCGGTGCGGATCGGCAATGCCGCCGTCGATCAAGTGCAGCACGACGCCTATGGCAGCGTCATTCTCGCCGCGATGCCGATGTTTTTCGATCGCCGGCTGCCGCGTCCGGGCGACGAGGGACTGTTTCATCTGTTGGAATCGCTCGGGCATCGCGCCGCCGAAAAAGCGTTTATGCCGGATGCCGGCATCTGGGAATATCGCGGCCGCCAGCGCGTCCATACCCATTCGGCGGCGATGTGCTGGGCCGGTTGCCAGCGGCTCGCCGCCATCGCCATGCGGCTTGGCCTCGAGCAGCGCGCCAAATATTGGAACGGCATCGCCGAGCCGCTGCATGCGGAGCTGCTCGAGCGAGCCTGGAATCAGAAGCGCGGCGCCTTTACCGCGGCGTTCGGCTCGGACGATCTCGACGCCAGCGTTCTGCTTCTCGCCGATCTCGGCGTGGTCGAAGTTGACGATCCGCGCTTTGCCTCCACCGTCGCCGCGATGGAGCGCGAACTGGTGCGCGAAAAGCATGTCATGCGCTATGCCAGCGCCGACGATTTCGGCATGCCGGTGACCGCGTTTCTGATCTGCCGGTTCTGGCTGATCGACGCATTGTGGTCGCTCGGCCGGCGCGACGCGGCGCGCGATCTGTTCACTGACGCCTTGCAGCACCGCAATCGCTATGGGCTTCTTTCCGAAGACGTCGACCCGCAGACTGGCGCGCTGTGGGGCAATTTCCCGCAAACCTATTCGATGGCCGGACTCATTCTCTCGGCGATGCGGCTGTCCCGCAGCTGGGAAGACCGCTACTGGCGCGGATGAAGTAAGCCACGCGCTGATTGGTTCACGCCAAAGTCCGCGCCATCCTGTCATAGTGCGTCACTTAACGCTTCGCTCATTATCTTATTCGCCAATCGGGATTGGCCCGGCGCTACCCCGATCCGACGTTTTCTTAAACACCAGAAGCAACGGGATGACGGCAAGCGTTGCGATCATCAGCAGCTTGTAATCGTCAACGTAAGCGATGATTTGCGACTGCTGCGCCTGCGTACGCCCGTTGATCGAAGCGACGACTGGCCGTCTATCCGTGATCATGGCGTCGAGCGCGGCGCGGCCAGCAGCAGGGGATTCCAGAATTGAGTGACCGCTGGGCTCTCGAACGCCCGGTTCACCGCCGTGACGTGCTGCGCGATGTCGGCGTGATTCGCCTGCGTATTACGGATCAACAAAGCGTTGACTACGGAGATGCCGACACTGGAGCCGATATTGCGCGACAGGTTGTAGAAGCCGGCGCCTTCGGTCCGGTGCCCAGGAGAAAGCGTGGCGAGTGTAACCGTGCTTAGCGGCACGAAGAGAAAGCCAAGGCCAATGCCCTGAACCACTCCGACTTCGACGATCGTCGACTGTGAGACGTCCGGCGTCCAGCCGGTCATCGCGTAGAACGCCCAGGCC
>DASXJB010000073.1:0-7424 GCA_036497645.1 Xanthobacteraceae bacterium | reverse complement strand
CGGCGACATGTGGGCGCCGCTTGCCGCCCAGTTGGCTCGTGATCACATCGTAATCGTGCCGGACCTGCGCGGGCTTGGGCTCTCCTCGCGGCCGGCTGGCGGTTACGACAAAAAGAACCAAGCGGAAGACGTGGCTGGCGTACTCGATTCACTGAAGATCGATAAAGTCGATCTTGTTACCCACGATATCGGTAACATGGTCGGCTATGCGTTTGCCGCTCAGCACCCGGAGCGGGTGAAAAAATTCGTGATTATTGATGCGCCGCTTCCGGGCATAGGTCCATGGGACGACATCATTCGCAGCCACGCACTCTGGCACTTCTCGTTCTATGGACCGGATGCCGAACGGCTGGTGAAGGGCCGCGAGCGCATCTACCTCGATCGGTTCTGGAATGAATTTTCGGCCGATCCCAAGAAATTCGACGAAGCGTCGCGCAAGTACTACGCCAAGCTTTACGCTGCGGCGGGCGCGATGCACGCCGGATTTGAACAGTTCAAGGCATTCGATCAGGACGCCGCCGACAACAAGGTTTTCGTCGCCAAGGGCATGCTGACCATGCCAGTCCTCGCGATCGGTGGCGAGAAATCGTTCGGGCCGATGATGGGGACGGTGATGCGCGCCGCGGCGACCAACGTGCAAACGGCTGTGGTCCCCAATTCGGGGCACTGGGTCATGGAGGAAAATCCCGCCGCGACCCTCAAGCTCATTGAGGATTTCTGAAGTGACGCTGGGCTAAGCGCTGAACAACAGTTGCTGCCGCCGTCTTCAAATTGCGGACACGCCGCGCTGCGCGCGGTTGTGAAAACGCCATGCCGCTCGCATCGCCCGGTATCGGCGCGCACCGAACCGTAGGCCGAGCTCAGAATATTGATGCCGGGAATCGCGCGCTCGAGCTCAGCCGGCGCGCCGGTAAAGAACCGGCACGCGGCGCAGCGGGCCGCGCCGTTTTGCGCGGCGTCAGCGGATGCCGGCCCAGTAGTCGCCAAAGACGATCACCGACAAGACGTAACCGAGGACGACATTGGCGGCGACGCCAATGGTGAAGGTCCAGAACGCTTTCCAGCCCACGATGTGCAAATCGCGAAACCGCGTCGTCAGGCCGATACTGAGAAAGCAGAAGATGAACGTCCAGGTCCGCAACGATACCAGCGGCGCCAGCACGTTGGGCCGGAGTACGCTGGTAAAATCGGCGGCGGCAAAACCGCTGGTAAACGCGCTCATCAGAATCGAAGCGGCAAAAAAGCCGATGACAAATTTCGGAAAGCGCCACCAGATTTCGCGCGCGTCCGGGACGCGGCCGGTCCGGCCTTTTTCCCACACGAAGGTTGCGATCGCGGCGAACACGACCGACCAAATGCCGATCCACAGGTCACGGCCGATCACTTTCATCAGCGTGAACGATTTGATCGCGGCGTCTTCATTGCCGACCATTTTGCCGTAGGTGGTGGCCGCGGCGAATCCGGCGGCGTCGGCGAACTCCGAGGTGCCGATCCATGCTCCGGCCACCCCGGCGGGCAAGCCGAGCGCCCGCGACACGAAGGGCAGCACCAGAATCATGACCAGCGCCCATCCAACGACGAGCGTCACCGACGTGTAGAGGTGATCCTTCTTGGCGTTCACCGAAGCGGCGATCGCCATCGACGCCGACACGCCGCAGACCGCGCCGCCGACGCCCATCACCGCGGCAAGCGGTTTTTCCAGGCCGAAAACACGCGTGCCGATGAAATAGATCACAAGGCAGGTGACCAGCGAGATGATGGTAGCCTGGACAATCGCGACCGGGCCGGCGGTGAGTACGAGCGTTATCGGGAAAGTGGCGCCGAGCAGAACGATGCCGGTCTTGATGTAGTATTCCACGCGGAACGCGCTATCCATCCATGCCGGCAGTCGAAACACATTGGCGATGATGAGCCCGACAATCAGCGCGACCAGCGGCGCTTCGAGGTTGAACTGCGCCGCGTTGGCCCAACCGGCGATCGCGAACATGATTAGGGAGCCGACATAAAGGAAGATAAAGGCGGGCACGAACTCCTTCAGTTTCACGCCCATGATCGCGGTCGACGCTCCGAACAACACGAGCCAGAAAAAAAACTGATAAAGATAGAGGAGCGCATTCTGCGCAAAATGACCGGCAAGCTGGCCGAATGAGCTCCATTTGAGTCCACCGGGATTAATCGCCAGCGCCTTGACGATATTGCTGCCGCCGGCCTGGAACAAAAGGATTGCGAAGACCATCAGCGCGAAGCCGAGCCAGACGGCCCACCAATCCTCTTTCTGATAAAGTTCCTTCCAACCCCGACGCTCGGGCTTTGCGGCCTCACGGCTCGCGTCGAGCGACCCTACATTCGTCATCGTCCGGCCTCACACTTCCGAATTTGCGATTAGGTACACGCGCAAGCATGCCAGTTTGCTGCTCCATTATGTTTTCTTTTTACGGGCGATAAGTAGCGCGCCTATCTTATGCGCGCGCACCAGCGCGGAATAATATTTCGAAATCCGGAGACGCTTGGCAACTGGCTTACTGTGCGGTGCAGTGCCGAAGACCGGTTCGATCCTCGACCGCGGCAGGTTCGCAAAGCAGCGGCGGATTATTCAGCGGCCGAATTCAGCGGCCGGGATCGCTATTACGGACATCGGCGGCATCGAGACCGTCTCCGTGGAGGGCGCCGCCATTTGCAATTGCCGCACTGCAAACATCCGCGCTGCGACCGAGCGGGGCGGCGCTTGATCTGCGGCTCTGTTGTTCTCTTGCCGGGCGAAAGGCAAAGGTCGGTTGGCGCAATCTTCTTCGAGATTGGCAAGCACGAGATAATGCTGCGCCAGCAGGCGGTAGCATTCGCCGAATTTGGCCGACGACGTATTCTTGGCCGACAGCTCGCACTTGGCCGCCCGAGCCCGATAACGCTGCGCCGTCGCTATGTGATCGGCCATCGCTTGCCCCACCGCCCTTGGCACCTGTGACCTTGCTCGGCGGATCGGCGATGGGTCAAGGCGGCTTGTGGATAAGTACGCGGCTGCGCAGTGCCGCCCGCGGCGGTTGCCGGCCACCGATCGCGCATGCGAGATTCACGTCAGCGAATTTTGGGAGAGAGTGCGATGCGCGGCGTGAGCTTTCTGGGCGGACGCAAATTGCAGATCGTCGAAATGCCCGATCCGGCGCCTGGGCCCCATGATGCGATTGTCGAAATCAAAGCGTCCGGAATGTGCGGCAGCGATCTCAAGTTCTATCGCGCGGCCGGCGGAGAAACCGCGACGCTTGGGCTTGGCAAGCTCGAGGGCCCGGTTATCGCCGGCCACGAGCCATGCGGGGTGGTGGCTGCGGTGGGGAGCAAGGTCGACGACCGCGCCGCCCAAATTGGCGCTCGCGTCATGGTGCACCACTATAGCGGCTGCGGCGTCTGCCAGCATTGCCGCAGCGGCTGGTCGCAGATGTGCGTTGCCGGCAGCACGGTCTACGGCGTCACCGCACATGGCGCGCACGCCGATTACATGAAGGTTCCCGCGCACACGCTGGTGCCATTGCCCGATCAGTTGAGCTTCTCGACCGGCGCGGCGGTGTCGTGCGGCACCGGCACCGCCTATGGCGCGTTGCGGCGGATGAATCTGAGCGGCGCCGACACCATCGCTATTGTCGGCCAGGGGCCGGTCGGCCTTTCCGCGACCCAGCTCGCCGCGGCGATGGGCGCGCGCGTCATCGCGCTTGACGTCAGCGCCGAGCGGCTCGCCCGCGCCAAGGAGTTCGGCGCCGATGTTGTGGTCGACGCCAAGGCGGACGATCCAGTCGCTGCGATCAAGGCGCTCACCCATGGCATGGGAGCCGACTTGGCCCTGGACACGTCCGGCGCGCCGGAGGGCAGGGTGACGGCGGTGCGGGCGACGCGATCGTGGGGAACCGTGTGCTTTGTCGGAGAAGGCGGCGGGGTCTCGCTCGATGTCAGCCGTGATCTGTTGCGCAAGCAGCTCACGATCATCGGCTCGTGGACCTTTTCAAAGATCGGGCAGGCCGAATGTGCAAGCTTCGTTGCCGACCGAAAAATTGCGGTCGACCACCTGTTCACCCACCGCTGGCAACTTGAGCAAGCCGAGGATGCCTATCGGGTGTTTGATCAGCAGACGAGCGGCAAAGGCGTGTTTGTAGTGGCTTGACCATGCCAGCCGCTGCGCGGCTCGCCGCGGCGGCTGAACGCTTGGCCAGATGGCAAACATATGCCGGATCACAGCCAAAGCGCCGGCCTGCGGCATCGCGCCCCGCGGCAAGGTCCAAATTCTGCATTCAAATGAGCGTGGTTCTCGACCCCGGACCCATAAAACGTGCTAAAGATTGGACCGACAAGAAAGCTCGACAATCAGACTAAGGGAGGACTGCAAATGGCTCGGATTCATCGGCGGAAGCTGCTCAAGCTTTCTGGTGCTGGCGCGATTGCGGCAAAAACCGGAGGGATTGCCGCGATCCTGGCAAGTGGCCGGGCGCCCGCTTACGCGCAGGGCACGACCGTGCACTGGCTGCGCTGGAACGATTTCGTTCCCAGCTCGGATAAGGTTCTGCGCGAGCAAATCATACCAGCGGCTGCGAAAGATCTCGGTATCACGCTCAATATCGAAATGATCAACGGCAATGACATCCAGGCGCGCACTACGGCCGCCATTCAGTCGGGGACTGGCCCTGACGTTATTTGCGCTTTGAACAACTGGCCACAGCTCTATGCCGACAGCCTGGCCGATGTCACCGATGTTGCCGAGAAACTCGGAAAGGACCAGGGCGGCTTTTACAACGAATCAATTGCGGTCGCCAACGACGGCAAGAAATGGCTGGGCGTTCCGTGGTGTATCCTTGGCAACGAGAACGCCTACCGCAAATCGTGGTTCGAGGCGGTCGGGTTCACCAAATTTCCGGAAACGTGGGACCAGTATCGCGACGCAGGCAAGAAGCTTAAGGCCAACGGTCAGCCGCTCGGCCAGGCGATGGGTCATAGTTTCGGCGATCCACCAACCTTCTTCTATCCGTATCTGTGGTCTTGGGGCGGCAAGGAGGTCGAAAAGGATGGCAAGACCGTCGCGCTGAACAGCAAGGAAACCATCGAATCGGTCAAATACTGGACCGCGTTCTGGAAGGACTGTTGCGACGAAGGCGGGCTCGCCTGGGATGATTCCAGCAACAATCGCGCTTTCCTTGCCGGCACGATCTCTTCGACACTGAACGGCGCCTCAATCTATCTGTTGGCCAAGCGCGACGCGGACAAATACCAGAGCGAAAAAGGCACCCCGCTCTGGCAGGACATTTTGCACGGTGCGCTGCCCAAGGGTCCGGCGGGGCAGTTCTCCTATCAGCTGCCGATGACCAATATGTTGATGGGCTATTCAAAGCAGCAGAAGGCGACCAGGGACTTTCTCGCTTGGATTACCTCGAAGCCGATTTACCAGGTGTGGTTCAATTCCCAGCAGGGCTATTCGGTTGGCGCAACCACGGTGTGGGAGGAGGATCCGATCTGGAAAAACGATCCGGTCATGGAGCTGTTCCGCCAGGCCGGCCGCTCCGGACAATTCCCCGGCTATGCTGGGTCGGCCGATCGCAGGGCCGGCGAAGCGATGAGCAAGTACGTTATCGTCGACATGTATGCCAAAGCGGTTCAAGGCATGCCGGCCGAGGATGCGGTGAAATGGGCAACCGACGAGTTGCAGAAAATTTACGTCTAACTTGTCGTGCAATGATCTATCTCAGTTCGGTAAGCCGTAGCAGCGCCGCCCGCTCGCCCAGTCGGGATGGCGCGGCCGGCGCCGGACCGGAGAGGAACAGCCAATGGCAATAAGCGAAGCCGTAGGTCAACGAGCATTTATTCAAGCGCCACGGCGTGGAGCGGTCACCCGGCTGCTCGAGGACGAGCGCTGGCTGGCGGTGGCACTGCTGGTCCCGACCGTCGTGCTGCTTGCGCTGTTCATTGCCTATCCGTTCATACAAGGCGTGTTGCTGGCCGTCACCGACACCAAGGTCGGCGTCCCCGGCCGCTTTGTCGGCCTGCAGAACTTCATCGCGCTCTTGCACGACAGCATCTTCCGGACGGCGGTTTGGAATACTTTCGTCTATACGGCGGTCGCGAGCGTGTTCAAGCTCGCTTTGGGCTTATGGCTCGCTCTGCTGCTCAACCGGCATTTCAAGGGCAAGGCGTTCACCCGCGCTTTCATTCTCTTGCCCTTCATCATTCCGACGGTGCTTTCGACCTTCGCGTGGAAGTGGATGTTCGATCCGACCTTTAGCGTCATCAACTGGACGCTGTTCCAACTCGACCTCATTCACGGGCGGATCAACTGGCTTGGCGATCCAAACCTGGCATTGATCTCGGTGATCATTGTCAATGTCTGGCGCGGCGTACCGTTCTTCGCGATCAGCCTGCTCGCCGGGTTGCAGACCATCAATCCTGAGCTGCAAGAGGCGGCCGCGATTGACGGCGCGCGTGCCTGGCAGCGTTTCTGGCACGTGACCTGGCCGCTGCTCCTGCCGGTGACCATGGTGGTGGTGCTGTTCTCGGTGATCCAGACATTCGCAGACTTCCAACTTGTCTATGTGCTGACCGGCGGCGGCCCGGCCAATGCGACGCAGCTGTTTGCGACCTATGCCTATCAGATCGGCGTCGGTACCGGTCTTTTGAGCCAGGGAGCAGCGATTTCTCTCGCGATGTTCCCGTTCCTGCTCATCGTCGTGGTGGTGCAGCTTCTCTACATCCGCCGTGTCGAGGTGCACTGAACGATGATCGAAGGGGCAAAATGGCGCCGTTGGGCGTACTTCTATATTCCGCTCGGCGGTTTCGTTTTCTGGCTGCTGTTCCCGTTCTACTGGATGCTGGTGACGTCGGTCCGGCCGGACCGCGAGCTCTATCGGCCGTGGATGGCGCCTAATTACACGCCGTTCTGGACCGCGCATCCGACGCTGGTCCACATCGTGGACCTGTTGACCGAAACGCTGTTCACCAGGTGGATGCTCAACACGCTGTTCATCGCAATCGTTTCGACGCTGATCTCGCTGTTTTGCGGTATTTTCGCCGGTTACGCGCTGTCACGTCTGAAGTTTCCTTTCGCCGGCAGTCTAGGGACCGGCATCTTCATCACCTATCTCGTGCCGCAGACGCTTTTGTTCATTCCGCTTGCCGACATTATTCGCAATTTTCAGCTTGGCGACACGCCGTGGGCGCTGGTCCTCACCTATCCCACTTTTCTCATTCCATTCTGCACGTGGCTCTTGATGGGCTACTTCAAGGCGATCCCGCGGGAGCTTGAAGAATGCGCCCGCATCGACGGTGCCACGCGCTGGAAAGCGATGGTTTACATCATCATCCCGATCGCCGTTCCGGGCATCCTGTCGGCCGGCATTTTCGCGTTCACGCTGTCGTGGAACGAATTCATCTATGCGCTGGTCTTTCTCTCGTCGGCC
>DASXJB010000072.1:0-5591 GCA_036497645.1 Xanthobacteraceae bacterium | reverse complement strand
CTCGTGCAGACGTCGTTCGGCAAACAGCGCAACAAGTACGAATACGCAAAACGACACGGCCAAGATGCTCGCCTGTGCGCCCAGAATGCGCTCGGAGATCGGCAAGCTGGCGTCGCCGAAAAAGCCGATGCTGAATGTTGTTGCCAAAACGATTGTGAGTGCGCTGATGAAGGCAGCCGTCGCTGCAAAAACCGGGTGGCAGCGGGCCGCCAGCCACAACAGCATTGGAAACAGCAGTGCAGCCGGGACGACAGTCCCCCAAAATCCCTGCGGCAGAAAAATGACGAACCCATTCAGGATGACTAGCGCCACGAGTGCGGCGAGGCCTTCCACAAATCCGCGCCGCGATGGCGGCTGCCGTGCGGCCGAAGCGAACTCAATGATTAGCGGTGCGACCGTGATGATTCCAACGGCATCGGAAGCGAACCAGTGCTGCCAAATAGTCAGAATCGGCGCGTCTGAGCTGTGAAAGTATAGGAACCCGGCAGCCCCGCCAATTCCCGAGACCGCGGTCGCAACAATAGCGCACACCAGGATTCCCAGCACGTGGCTTAGCTTGCCGAGATTAAAACCCAGTCCGAAGTAGCGCTCGATCAGCCACGCTGTCATCAATGCTTCGCCGGCGTTGCACAGGCCGAAGACCACCGCGCTGAAAAGAGTCCGATCACCCATTAAGTTAGCAACAATGGTCGCGGCCATTGCGCCAGCGGCGACCGGCAAGCGCGCACGCGGTCCAAGCGCAATGAGGACACCGGAAGCAACGCCGGAAGCCGGCCAAAACACGGCCACTCCGTCGGGTTTGGTGAGAAGAAGAAGACTTAGCCGTGCCGCCAGGAAGTAAACGATGCCGACTGCAGCGGCCAACCCGATTGAACGAAGCCACTGCGGTGTCGAACCAGCGTCGATGTACGGTCGGCCGTAATCAGCAACATCGGCCGGGACGGTCGCAGCCAGCGTCTCATTCATGAAAATTACCCCATCGAAGAGTCAGCCGAATACGGGGGTGGTATGCATGGAGTTCGAGTGGCCAAATGACAGCCGCACCCCAAACAACGTGATGAAATCGCGCCGCCTCGATCCCCAAGGCTCTACCGCTTCCGGGAAAGTGACCCCGCTTTTGCGGCAATCTCGCGACATTCAGCCG
This sequence comes from Xanthobacteraceae bacterium, assembly GCA_036497645.1. GTDB lineage: Bacteria > Pseudomonadota > Alphaproteobacteria > Rhizobiales > Xanthobacteraceae > BOG-931. The sequence goes on along the minus strand of DASXJB010000072.1, from coordinate 4,447 downwards.
GCTAAAAGTTAGCATATTAAGTTCAGGTAGCGGGCGGCGAGCGGATTGGCCGATGTCGCTGTTGGGTCATTCGCGACTGAGCCAGCCGGTCCTGCCCGCCAATTGGTGTCCGCTTTTCTCCAAAAGCGACCTAATTGCCGCGCGGCCGCGAAATGACGTGAAGGGCCACTTTCGGACTCATGCATCGCAGCAATTGCTAGCTTGGCTTTATTCGATCACCTCATCGGCTCGGAGGAGGATCGATGACGGCACGGTGAGCCCCAGCGTTTTCGCTGTTTTGAGGTTGATGGTCAGTTCATATTTGGTCGGCCCCTGCACTGGCAGGTTAGCGGGCTTTTCTCCCTTGAGGATGCGATCGATATAACTGGCTGCACGTCGGTACTGGTCGACCGTATCGGGACCATATGAGGCAAGACCGCCGTCAGCGGCGTAGTAGCGGTAGGGATAAGTCGCTGGTAAGTGGTTCTTGTTAACTATGGCAATGATTGCCGCGCGGTGCGTGGCGATGCCGCTTGCCGTCGCGATCATTCCTCCGTTGGCAGCGCTCGCGAACGCCGTTATCCGGCGCTCCACGTCGGCAATGTCGAAAGGATCGATCGGAATGGGCTCCACCCCGCGTGCGGGGGCCATCGCCTGGATCACGGCAAACTGCGCGATCCCAGGGCTGCGCGTCGGGTCGCGCAGCACGGCAACTCGCGAAGTGCGCGGCGCAATCTCCATCAGCAGGTCGAGCCATTTACCAGCGAGGCTGTATTCGAACTGGGTGAAGCCTGTGATATGCCGCCCGGCCTCGCCATGCTCTCGATATAACCCGACCCGACTGGATCGATGACCTGCACCATCACGATTGGAATGGTGCGCGTCGCCTTCGAAAGCGGCGCAATCACGAGGTTGCTGGACGCGAGAAGGACGTCGGGCGCGTGCGCCACCAGCTCGACCGCCATTTTTTGCGCGAGCGCGGGATCGTTGCCGACCCAGTGATAGTCGATCGCAATGGTCCCATCTTTGGTCCAGCCTGCTGCAGCGAGTGCCTGCTCGAATACCGTGCTGCGCTTGACTGTTTCGACGTCATCCGCGGCGAGCGCGCCGACTACGGCGATGCGCCGCACCGCGCCGGACCGCTGCGCCCGCGCCGCGATCGGCCAGGCCGTCGCGCCACCAATCAAACTGACGAACTCGCGGCGCTTCATTCGATCACCTCGTCGGCTTGGGCAAGCAGCGACGGCGGTACAGTGAGCCCAAGCGCTTTGGCGGTCTTGAGGTTGATCACCATTTCGAATTTCGTCGGCTGCACGATGGGCAAGTTAGCGGGCTTCTCGCCTTTGAGAACCCGGCCGGCGTAGACGCCGGCTTGGCGATATCCCTCAGTGATGCTTGCACCGTAACTCATCAGTATTCCAGCGGTGACATGCTCTCGCCAAGGCGATATCGCGGGTATTGCATAGCGTCTGGCTAGCGCGGCGAATTGAGCAGGTTGGCTAGTAAAAAAAGTATCCTGGCCGATGATTACAGCCCCGACCCCGCGATCGGCCAGAGCCTCGAAAGCGGCATCGATTTCCAGATTGTTGCTGGCCTTTAGCTGAATAATCTCTTGGCCCGCTGTGCGGCTGGCTGCCGCCAGTTCGTTTGTTTGGATTTGGACTTGCGGATTCTTGGGATTGACCAGGACCCCAATTATTTTCGCGGCGGGCACAAGTTCATGCAATATCTCGAGGCGCTTTGCCTCAAGCGCTACACCCAATATGGCTATGCCTGTGATATTGCCGCCGGGCCGGTTAAGACTAGCAACCAGCCCAAGCTGCACCGGATCGGCGGTCATGGTGAACACAATTGGGATTGTTGACGTCGCGTTCTTTGCTGCAACGACCGAAGGAGCCCCGCCGATTGTAACGATCACTGCAACCCTCCTTTCGACCAGTTCGGACGCGAGCGCCGGCAGCCGATCATATTGACCGTCTGCCCACCGATATTCGATTGTGACGTTCGTACCTTCAACATAGCCGGCCTCCTTTAGGCCTTGACGGAGGGCGGCCACATTTTTCACGTAAGACGCAGACGACGGCGCACCAAGAAACCCAATTATCGGCGGCGCTGGCTCGGCTCCTGCCATAAGCGGCCAGGCGGTCGCACCGCCAACAAGCGTGATGAACTCGCGCCGTCTCATGTGGCCCCTGAAAACAGACTCTGTGACAATTCCAAAAGCCTAGCACTTTGCGACCGGGCTGCGAGTGAGAAATGGGGCACAATCGGCCTCAGTCGCATGTAGGCCCGATGTCCGTTGTGGGTCATTCGCGACTGAGCCAGCCGGTCCTGCCCGCCAATTGATGTCCGCTTTTCTCCAAAAGCGACCTGACTGTTGCGCCCACGCGAAATGGCGTGAAGGGCCAAAGGCGGTTATCCGGAAGACTTTGGGTGGAGCTTGCTGGCTATCGCAGGTCCTATTTGTTTGAGATGTTCAAACGAGACCTTGGGTTTTCGGGGACGGTGAAGCCGACGTCTTCCGCGCAACATTTCCCGATTTCTCGAAATTCGTTTGCCGCACGCCGGTACCGAGCTCGATCCAAAACGGTTCCGCGGCTCAGCGAACCTGCACCCAAAACGCGTAACGTTTCCTGGAAGAATGACTTGCCGTCGCAGATCGGCTTCAAAGCCGCGAGCCGCTGATCTTCACACGATCGCGCCGCCGCCATCGACTCTCAGCACCTCTCCGGTGCCGTAGGTCTGCCGCATCAAATAAAGATAGGCTTCGGCGATCTCCTCGACCTCGCCGATATGAGCGACGGGAAGCTTCGCTGCGGTTTGACGATAGAGCGCGTCGCGATCGGCCGTCGTCATATTTGCCCAGAGCGGACTCTTCACCACGCCGGGCGAGACGATGTTCACGCGGGTTGGCGCGAGCTCCACCGCCAGCGCCCGCGTCAGGCCTTCCATCGCCGCGCAGATGCTGGCGCCAAGCGACCAGCCGGCATGAGGACGCCAGCCCGCAAGACCCGAGGTGAAGACGATCGAGCCACCCGGCCGGATGTGGCCACTACCATATTTGGCGGCCATAAAGGCGCCCCAATAGCGCAGCGCGAAAAAGCCGCGCGCCGTGGCAATGTCGGTCTCCGCGAGCCGGCCAAGCTGCAAGGTCTCACCGGCGGTAAAAGCCAAATGGTCGAAGGGACCAAGCTCGGCGAAGAATGCCTTCACCGCAGGCTCGTCGGTGAGATCGAGCGCCTGACCTTCGGCACCCGCTGGCAGCGCGACGAGAGCCTCGTCCACCCGACGCTTGCGGCTCGAGGCTATCACGACCGCCGCCCCTTCCCGTGCCGCGGCTTGAGCCGTTGCAAGCCCGATCCCCGAGCTGCCGCCGAGGATGACGATACGTTGTCCAGCGAGTTTCGTGAGCGGATCTCCAGTCGTTGCGGTGACACCCACAACATCGGCGCAAATTTAGCTTGCTACCAGCGCATCTTTGTCCATCTTAAGATGACAGGAGATCATCATGGTTTTCGATGGAAGACTGCTGGGCGGTGTCGGCGTGATGGCGGCCGTCGTTGAGACAGGGAACTTTGCGCGGGCCGGCGATGCGTTAGGTCTGACCCAATCGGGCGTCAGTCGGGCGGTCGCGCGGCTCGAGACGCGCATCGGCGTGCGGCTGTTCGATCGCACGCCGCGCGCCGTCACGCTTACCGATGAAGGGCGCCGCTTTCATCAATCGGTTGTGCCGTTGCTGACGGGGCTCGAGGAAGCGGCCACCGACGCGGCGGGTTCGGCCGCGACGCCGCGCGGGCGGCTGCGCGTCGATGTCGATCCGTGGTTCGCGCGACTGGTTCTGGCGCCGCGCCTGCCGGGCTTTCTGGCGACCTACCCCGCGCTTTCGCTCGAGCTTACGATCCGCGACGCGCTCGGCGATCTCGTCGGCGAAGGCGTCGATGTAGCGGTGCGCTTCGGCTTGCCCGAGCCTTCAGCCCTCATAGCCCGCAAGCTGTTCGAAACCCGGATGCTCACTTGCGCGGCTCCTTCCTATATTGCGCGCCACGGCAAACCGCGCCGGCCGCGCGATCTCGAACGGCATGAATGCCTGTTGTTTCGTGATCCCGTGACCGGCCGCCCCTTCCGCTGGGAGTTCCATAAGCGTGGAAAAATCGTCGTTGCGAACGTGACTGGCAGGCTTGTGTTGAACGATCTCGCCTCCAAACTCGCCGCTTGCATCGCAGGCCAAGGTGTCGCGCAAACCTTCGCGCTCGGTGTGGACGCGCTGCTCGAGCGCGGCGAACTCGTCCAGCTTCTCCCGGACTGGTCCGAAGAGCGCTTCCCGCTCTATGTCTACTATCCCTCGCGCCGCCTCCCGCCGGCCAAGGTGCGCGCCTTCATCGACTTCGTCGAGGGGATCGTTCTGTCCCTTCGCGGCTCGTCAGCCGGGAGCCAGCGTAATGCGGGTGGTTCGCGCCGGTCGATCGAG